>CBHTTW010000093.1:0-8726 GCA_966096025.1 uncultured Alphaproteobacteria bacterium
GCCCCCTGCCGGTGCGCGAGATCCAGGAGAGCTTCCCCAAAAAGGGCCGCCCCGCCTACACCACCATCCAGACCACCATCGGGCGGCTGGAAGGCAAGAAGGCGGTGGCGCGGATCAAGAAAATCGGCAACGCCCATATCTATGAAGCCACCGTGTCGCGCGCATCGGCGCAGCGGCGGCTGGTCGACGATCTGCTGGCTCAGTTCGGCGGGCGCAGCCAGCCGGTGATGACGCATCTGATCGAAGCCGGAAAGCTTTCCCTGGAAGACGTGCAGCAGGCCGAAAAACTGGTGCGCGAAATGGCGCAGGAGAAGAAACCGTGATCGCGGCGCTGCTGGATCATCTCTGGCAGTCCACTTTGTTCGCGCTGGCGGTCGCCATGCTGGCGCTGCTGGTGCGCCGCCAGGCGGCGCGGCTGCGTTTTGCGCTGTGGCTGGCGGCCTCGGTGAAATTCCTGCTCCCCTTCTCCGCCTTGGTGCTGCTGGGCCGCTGGCTGTTGCCGCCGGTGCTGGTGCCGGCGCAGGTGCTCGAAGCCCTCAAGCCCGCCGCTTTGCCATTCTCCGCCGGGCCCATCACCCTCAAGGCCGTGCCCGCCTTGATGACCGGCGAAGTGCTGCTGGCGATTTGGGGATGCGGAATATTGTTCGCGCTGGGCCGCGCTTTTTGGCACATGCGCGAGATGCATCTGTTGCTGCGGGACGCCACCGATTTGGATATCGCCGCGCCGGTGCCGGTCAAATCGGCGGCTTCCTTCCTGGAGCCGGGCCTGATCGGCATTTTCCGGCCCGTCATCCTGTTGCCTGAAGGCCTGGCGCGCAGCCTCACACGCGAAGAATTGAACGCGGTGCTGGCGCATGAACTCACCCATCTGGCGCGGCGCGACAATTTCACCGCGGCGCTGCACATGCTGGTGGAGACCATCTTCTGGTTTCACCCGCTGGTGTGGTGGATCAGCCGCCGCCTGGTCGAGGAACGCGAGCGTGCCTGCGACGAGAATGTGCTGGCGACCGGCAACGCGCCCCTGGTCTATGCCCAGTCGATCCTCAAAGTCTGCCGCTATTATGTCCAGACGCCGCTGGCCTGCGCCTCCGGCATGTCGGGCCCGGATCTCAATGTCCGCCTGGTCGCCATCATGAAGGGCGGCGAAAGCGCCGAACTGCCGCCCTCCACCATTCTGCTGTTGGCGGGTTTGAGCGCCGCCACCTTGATGCTGCCCATCGCCGCCGGGATGCTGGGCTCGCTGCCCGTCACGCCCATCGCCAAGCAGATGGCCAAGCAAATGGAACAGGTGCTGAACCTTGCCTTGCCGCTTCCCGCGCCGCCGCCGGCAATCACCACGCCCGCGCCGCGTCCAATCCACCATCGCGCGATTGCACGCATGGTTCCGCCCGCCGTGACGCAAGCGGCGCCGCAGGTGGAAACGCCGTCGCCGGTCATGTCCCAGCCCGCCGTGATCGCCATGGACATCAAAGTGATCCTGCCGGCGCTGCCCGTCACCGAGCCCGCCGATGACATGGCCTGCCGTCGCCCCCAACCCCTGCCCGGCAAGCGGCTCGCCGGTCCCACCATCTGCAAGCCGCAAAGCGAATGGGCGGCGCTGCGCGCCCAAGGTCTGGATGTCGCCCCCGACGGCAGCGTCTTCAGCCCTTCGACCTATCAGAAGAACCGTGCCCTCACCGCGCGTTTCTGCGCCAGCGCCACCGCACCCGGCGCCACCTCAGGCAATCGCTGGGCCCTTGCCGCCAACGACTGTTTCTGAACCGACGCCGCATCACGGGAACAATTGCCTGCAGCGGTGACGCTTGCCCATTTCCACGCGCAATGGTACTTTCTACTATATGTGTTGGAGAATTGTTATACGGCGGAAGCCGTCCATCATTCTAGCGCTTCTGCTGCTTTATCCATCCGTCGCCGCCTCACAGCCAAAGCCGACAGAGAGTGTCACCGTCACCGGCATAAAGCCGACGCAAGAAGCGATCGACGATTTCGTCCTCTCCCATACCGCCCCCACCCGCACCTTGGGCAAGATCGCACGCTGGAAGACCGCCATCTGTCCCGTCACCCAGGGACTGGGCGTCAAATATGCCGCCTTTGTCAGCCGCCGCGTCCGCGACGTCGCGGCCGAGGTCGGCGCGCCGGTCAATGCCGACAAGAATTGCAAGCCGAACATCCGCCTGGTCTTCACCACCAAGCCGCAAGAGCTGCTGGACAATCTGCGCCGCGACGATCCGGACTATCTCGGTTATTTCGAAAGCCGCGTGCAATCGGCCAAGCTGGCAACCGTCAGCCGCCCGATTCAATCCTGGTACACCACCGCGACCATCGACCTGCGCGGCCGTCCGCAAATCGACAGCGGCAAAGGCGTCGGCATCAGCATGGACGTCATTCTGCCGGGACCCAACAGCACGGTACCGGGCGCGATAGCCATGGGAGCGACGACACGGATCGAACTTCCCCATGCCAGCTCCATGAATGTCAGCGGCAACCGCATCAATGACGGGCTGAGCAGCAGCTTCCTGAATGTCCTGGTCGTGGCCGAACCCGCCAAGCTGCTGGAATATGAGATCGGCACCCTGGCCGATTACATCGCCATGCTGGCGCTGGCCGATCCAGGCAATCTGGACAGTTGCGCCGACTTTCCCACCATCCTCAATTTGCTGGTGCCGGGTTGCACGCGCGTGACCAACAATCTGACCGAGGGCGATCTGGCCTATCTCAAGGCACTTTACAAAATGACCCCCGCCAACACCTTGCAGGCGCAGCGCGGCGAAATGCGCTATCAGATGCAAGAGGCCTTGAAATAAGGCATTTTTGCGCCTTCCCGATTCCCTTCTTTATGTTCATGTCCCATTCATCCCGGCTTTGCGATCCTGCACGCGTCGGAAACCCTCCGGCATGGAGATCAAGATGACTCGCAAATTCCTGGTTCTCGGCGCCCTGTGCAGCCTGACGTTGCTGGGCGGCTGCGCCACCGACTATCGCGGCGACGGCCATTATCGCGGCGGCTATGGCGGCGGTTATTATGACGGCTATTATCAGCCCGACTATTATCCCTATGCCTATGGCCCGCAGTACATCCCGCCGCGCGGCGGCTATCACCGCGACTATCGCGGCGAGTATCGCGGACGCCGCGACAATGACGGCGATCGCCGCGGCGACAATCGGGGTGACAATCGTGGCGACAATCGCGGCAACCGCGATCAGGCCAACAATCAAGGCAACAACAACCAGGGCAGCGGCTATCGCAATGGCGGCGGCGACGGCGGCAATCGCGGCGGCCAGCGTTCGGAGTCCGGTGGCGGCGGCCGCATGAACAATGGCGGCGGCCAGCAGCAAAGCGCCCCGCCCCCCAGCGGCGGACCGACGGGCCGCTTCGGCCATCCCGGCACGTCCAACAATCCGCTTTAGCTTCTGATTGGCCCCGGCAGGCGCTCCAACCAGCGCCTGCCGGTTTTCGATCGCATCGCTGTCGCAATCGCCCAAGCCGGGCGCGTAAGAGCTCACCAGCCTGACGCGGCGGTGAGTGACGAATTGTCAGTCTTCGCCGGTATCTTTGCCTCGTCATCGCTTGATGATAAAAAAACTCCGGGGAGCGGGGCATGAAAAATATCGCGATAGCGACGCTGTTGCTTGCCGGTTGGGCCAGCTCCGCATCGGCTGACGGTTTCAGTTCTTTGAATGTCGGCATCAGTTATTTCAATCGGGAACGCTATGCCGACGCCATCACCTGGCTGGACAAGGCTATAGCGGCCAAAGACCTCAACCCCGATCAAATGCACGTGGCCTATATGGACCGCGGCAAGGCATATGATCAATTGAACCGGCCGCAAGAGGCGATGGCGGATTTCACCGCGGCGCTGGCAATGCACCCGGGCGATCTGGACGTGCTGCTCGACAGAAGCTTTGCCTATATCGAGGCGGGCCAGCCCGAAAAAGCCGCGGAAGACATTGCTTCTGCGCCCCTCAGCACCTCCACGATTCCCTGGGTGGTTTTGTTTCGTGGATTGGTGGCATGGGAGCTGGGACGCTATGAGGCCGCGAGCGAGACCTTCACGATCCTGGCCGACAAGGGGTACACCGATGGCTGGCTTTGGCTTCAACTCGCAAACGCCAGGCAGAACAAGGCGGGCACGAAATATCCCGGCATGACCTTCGCCAATGGACGACGGTACACCTCGGGCATTCCCTATTACTGGCCGGGCCCCTTGATGTCCCACTATGCCGGACAGAAAAGCGAACAGGATGTGTTGAGCGCCTTGGAGGATTACTACGCCTCCAAAACCGCGGAATGCCAAGCCAATTTTTATCTCGGCGAGTGGCGCATCGCCCATGGCGATGCCGCCGGCGCCAAGACACTGCTGCAGAAAGCCGTAAATGTCTGCCAGGCGGGAGACATGGAATGGCGCATGGCCAAATTCGAGATGAAAAAGTTATGAAATACGCGCTCTTACCGTTGATGCTTGCCGCATTGGGTTTCTCAGTTCCTGCGGCGCAAGCACAGGATTGCAAGATGACGCGCTTTTCCTCACTGCCCATGTCCACGCTTTCGGACGGCAGGATAGCGCTGCCGGTGGCAGTCGACGGCCATAACGCATCCTTTTTGGTTGATACAGGCGGGATCAGCGCGACCATGTCGCGGTCCTTGGCCAACGAGATCGGCAAGGAGCCTAAACCGTACGTCCGCGGACTGATCGGTGTGGGTGGCGCGGTAATGTCCAATACTATCCGTGCCGATGACTTTGCCCTGGGCGGCATGCATGGCAAGGACATTCTGGTTTTCATCGATGAGCGGATCGGCGGAGCCGGAATGGACGGCACCCTGGCGCCGGAGATGATGCGCCGCTTCGACCTGGATTTCGACTTCCGCCGTGGAACGGTGAATTTCTTCTCCCAGGACCATTGCCCGGGCAAAGTGGTCTATTGGACAAAAGGCGGCGCCATCGTCATCCCGATGGAGGTGCAGGCCAACGGCAAGATCCTCATTCCCGTCACCGTGGACGGCACCAAGATCATGGCCACTCTCGATACCGGATCCGTGACGTCGTTTATCAGTCTGGGCAGGGCCGGCAGGCTCGGCGTGAAGCCCGACAGCAAGGATCTGAAAGTGAAACGGGTTTACGGCTACAAGGACCGGTACAAGGAGTATGACTATCCTTTCAAGACTTTGTCGCTGGACGGACTGACGGTGAACAACCCGCAGATCACCATCATGTCGAATGAGATGCTGGCTGGAATGGAAAACAATCTCGTACTGGGGATCAGTTTTCTGAGGCAGCTGCACCTCTATGTCGCCTACAAGGAAGAGAAGCTGTACATCACGCCCGCGGACGCGGAATGACTAGTCCAGTGTCCGCCTGAACCGCAGCAGCGCCACCGTGCCCGCCACCAGAATGAAGGCCAGCAGCGGCCAAATCTCGCCGGCGATCTCGCCCGCCGTGTTGGCCTTGAGCAGCACGCCGCGCACGATGCGCAGGAAATGGGTGGTGGGCAGGATCTCGCCCAGCACCTGCGCCCAACCCGGCATGCCGGCGAAGGGAAAGGCGAAACCCGACAACAGGATCGACGGCAACAGGAAGAACACCGTCATCTGCATGGCCTGAAGCTGGTTCTGGGCGATGGTGGAAAAGGTATAGCCCACCGCCAGGTTGGCGATGATGAAGACGGTCACCCCCAATGCCAGCAGGCTCAGCGATCCCAGGAACGGGACATGGAAGATATAGCGCGCCATCGCCAGCACGATGGCACTCTGCACGATGCCCACCAGCACATTGGGCGCGATCTTGCCGATCATGATTTCCAGCGGCGTGGCGGGCATCGCCAACAGGTTCTCGTACGTGCCGCGTTCGCGCTCGCGGGTCAGCGCCAGGCAGGTCATCAGCACCATGGTCATGGTGAGGATGACAGCCAGCAGGCCCGGCACGATGCTGTAATGGGTGTTGGATTCCGGATTGTAGAGCAGATGGGTGATGGCATTGAACGGCTTGTCCCCCGGCGCCCGGTTCTTCAGCGCGCCCTTCAGATCGTCGCGCAAGGCGGTGCCCGCGATGGTGTTGAAAGCGCTGAGGGCATAGCCGCTGGAGGCCGGATCGGTGGCGTCCACTTCCAGCAAAAGGTCGGGCGTGGCGCCGCGCACCAGGTCGCGGCTGAAATTGACCGGCATTTCCAGGACGAACAGCACCTTGCCTTCCTGCAAAAGCCGCCGCGCTTCCGTGGGCGAACGGGTTTCCGCCACGATCTCGAAATAGCTGGAATTCTTCATCGCCGCCACGATGGAACGGGCATAGACACCAGGATCGGCGATGGAAACCGCGGTGGGCAGCGATTTGGGATTGAAGTTGATGGCGAAGCCGAACAGGAACAGCTGCATCAACGGAATGCCGATGATCATCGCCAGGGTGACGCGGTCGCGCCGCATCTGCAGGAATTCCTTGATCAGGATGGCGCCGATGCGCCGCAGCGAGAACATCACACCTCCTCCTGCAGCTGGATGAAGACGTCTTCCAGGCTGGGCGCTTCCTCGCGCACTTCAAGACCGGGGCGCTCGCGGTAAGCCGCGATGGTTTTTTCCAGTGCGGCGCGGTCGCGGCCGCTGACATGCAAGGCGGCGCCGAAGAACCCGGCATAATCCACCCCCGGCTTGTCCTGGAAATCGCCGATAAGGTGGCGCGCTTCCTTGCCTTCCAGGATGAAGGTCACCAGGCCGGATTGCTCGATCACCTCGGCGACGGTGCCGCCCGCCACCATCTTGCCGTTAAGGATATAGACAATGCGGTCGCAGCGTTCGGCCTCGTCCATGTAATGGGTGGAGACCAGAACCGTGAGGCCCTCGTCGCTCAGGGCGTGTATCTGTTCCCAGAAGTCGCGCCGCGCCTTGGGATCGACACCGGCGGTGGGTTCGTCCAGCAGCAACAGCTGCGGATCGTGCAACAGACAGGCGGCCAGCGCCATGCGCTGTTTCCAGCCGCCCGACAATTGTCCCGCCAATTGATCCTGGCGTTTCTCCAACCCCAACCGCTTTAAGGTGTCGTCCACCCGCGCCTTGCGGCCGGCCACGCCGTAAAGCCGCGCGACGAATTCCAGATTCTCGCGGATCGACAGGTCTTCCCAGAAACTGAATTTCTGGGTCATGTAGCCGACCTGGCGTTTGATCTGTTCCGACTGGGTGCGGAAATCCAGGCCCAGGCAAACGCCCTCGCCCTCGTCGGCGGTCAACAAGCCGCACAACATGCGGATGGTGGTGGTCTTGCCCGAACCGTTGGGGCCCAGAAATCCCCACACTTGGCCGCGCGGCACCGCGATATCGACATGATCGACCGCCACCTTGCTGCCGAAGCGCTTGGTCAGGCCTTTCACATCGATCGCCATCTCGCTCATGGCGGATCCCTAAAGCGGCCGCACTTCGACCGGCTGGCCGGGATGCAAATCCAGCCCCTGCGGCAGCCGCGCCTCGGCCTTGAACACCAGCTTGTCGCGGTTCTCGCGGCTGAAGATCACCGGCTGGGTATATTCCTCGCGCGCCGCCAGGAAAGTGACCTTGGCATCGATGGGTTTGCAGCCGTCGCAGGTGATGCGCACGGTGCCGCCGATCTTGATGCGCGCCAACTGGGTTTCGGGCACGAAGAAACGCACAAACACATTCCTGGGCGGCAATACCGCCACCACCGGCGCCGCGGCGGCGACATATTCGCCTTGGCGGAAATAAATATCCTGCACCCGGCCTTCGGTCTGGGCCACGATATTGCGCTGGCCCAGGCCATAGCTGGCGGACTGCAAGCTTGCTTCCATCTGCGCGATCTGCGAACGCAACTGCGCCACCCGGGCTTGCGATTGCCGGTAATTGGACAGCGCCAGGTCGCGCTGGGTCGGTGTGCCGGCATTCTCGCTGGCCAGCTTGTTCTGCCGCTCCAAAGTGGTGCGGGCATAGGCCTGATTGGCGATTTCCTGTTTCAGGCTGGCGCGCGCCGCGGCCAGGGTCGCCCCCGCCTGCTCGGCCCCGGCCTGTTCGCGCACATTGTCCAGCACGAACAGCAGATCGCCACGATGCACCATCGACCCGCGCTCCACTTTCATGTCGGTGACCCAGCCCGGCTGCGGCGCGGAGATATAGGCGGTGTCGCCTTCGCCATCGCCCAGCCAGGGCTGGTCCTTGGGCTTTTCCTCACAGCCCAAAAGCAGCGCCGGTAAGATCAGAAGGGCCAAAAGATTCAGAGAAGTTTTTTTCATCCCGGCCTCGCTTCCAGCCCCTGCAACAAGACCTGCAAATGGGCTTCGATCAGTCCTGCATGGTCGTAAGGCCGCGCATCGAATTGCGCGAAGGTGGTGCGCCAGATGGCGATCAACAGGATGGGCGCCACGCACAGCCGCGCCGCATGTTCCGGCGCGATGACGCGAAATTCGCCGCGCTCGGTGCCGCGCTGGATGATGCCGCCGAGCAGCCCGATGCCCTGCTCGATGATTTCCTCGCGCCAGAATTTCGCCAGTTCGGGAAAATTGCCCGACTCCGCCAGCAGCATCTTGGGCAGGATCACCCGGTCGCTGGTGCGCACAAAGCCGCCCATGGTGGACAGAACCAGCTTGAGCAGATCGGCGCTGGAGCCCGGGAATTTTTCCACCATCGCCCGCACCGCGCCCAACTGTTCACCGATCGAGGCGCGGGCCAGCGCCTTGAACACGCTCTCCTTGCTGTCGAAGTAGAGATAGATGGTGCCCTTGGTGATGCCGCAGCG
>CBHTTW010000094.1:0-8688 GCA_966096025.1 uncultured Alphaproteobacteria bacterium
CGGGCCTCACCCTTTCGCGAGGTTTTTAACTAGGCGGGTGGCGCGCCCTAACAGGCTGCGCCGCCCGCCTTTTTCTTTTTTCCAAGACTTTAGGCGCGAGGAGTTTTTTGACAGGAGCAGGAGCGCCGAGCGATGCGTACAAGACGTACGTGAGCGAAGGCGCGACGAACTCCTGGCAAAAAAGAACCGCGCCTAAGCCGCTTTACGCTCCGCGACGATAGTATCCGCCAGCTTTCCGCCCAATTCCGCCAGCCGGTCGAATTCCATTTCATAGGTTCCCGCCCCCTGGGTGAGGGAGCGCAAATCCACAATCAGGTCCGACACTTCCGACAAGGGCATTTCGCAGCGCACCGTGTCCCAGCCTTTCCAGCCCGGCCTGCTGTCATAGCCAAGCGGCGCGCCGCGCCGCCCGCTGACCAAGCCATTGACCTTGGCGGTGGCCTCGGACGGGACATGCACCATCACCCGCATGATCGGCTCCAGCAGCACCGGCGAGCAGTTGGGCATGCCTTCGCTCATGCCGATGCGGCCCGCGGTCTGGAAGGCGGCGTCGGAGGAATCCACCGTGTGATAGGAGCCGTCGGTCAGCGCCACCGTCACATCCACCACCGGGAAACCGAGCGGCCCCGACTTCATGAATTCCAGGACGCCCTTCTCCACCGAGCCGATCCATTGCTTGGGCACCACCCCGCCCTTGATGCGGTCGTGGAACGTAAAGCCCGCCCCGCGCGGCGCCGGACCGATTTCCAGCACCACATCGCCGAACTGGCCATGGCCGCCCGATTGGCGCTTGTGGCGGCCGCGCGCGGTCGTGGCCTTGCGGATGGTTTCGCGATAGGGCACCCGCGGCGCGCTGGTGGCCAGGGTCAGGCCATAGCGGTCGCGCATCCTGTCCACCGCCACCTTGAGATGGATTTCGCCTTGCCCGGCCAGGATCATGTCATGGGTGTCGGCATTCTGTTCGAACAGCAGCGACGGGTCTTCCTCCCGCAGCTTGGCGATGGCCGAACTCAATTTGACTTCGTCCTTGCGGTCCTGCGCCACCACCGCCAGGCGATAGACCGGCGTCAATTGCTCCAGCTTCCTGCGGCCGCCGCCGCCCTTGGCGGTGGAGAGGGTTTCGCCGGTCTGGAACGGCTCCAGCCGCGCCAGGGCCACCGTGTCGCCCGCCTGGGCGATGCCGCGCTTGGTCTGCCTGTCGCCGGCCAGCGCCACGATGCCGCCGATGCGGGCCTCGCGCCCTCCTTCCCCATGCAGCACCGCGCCGTCCTTGATCTGGCCGCGCAGCACCCGAACCAGGCTGAGCTTGCCGCCATGGCCGCCATGGAAGGTCTTGAGAATCTGCACCACCGCGTCGCCGCCGGCGGCAAGCGGCGCGCGCCCCGCCGTGACCGCGATTTCCGGCACGTCATGCCGCAAGGTCTTAAGCAGCCGCCGCACGCCATTGTCGCCCTCGGCCGAACCGAACAGCACCGGCACCATCAATCCGGCGGCCAATTCGCGCTTCAATTCGCCGAACACTTCCTCGCGCGGCGGCTCGATATCGCCCAGCAATTCCTCCATCAGATGCTCGTCATAGTCGGCCAGCTTTTCCAGCATCTGGAAACGGGCTTCTTTTTCGCGGGCATAGTCGGCGATATCCACCACCTCGCTGGCGGAATGCGGGCGATAGACATAGGCGCGCTCCAGCGCCAGATCGACAAAGCCGGTGGCCACCCCCTGCTCCCAGATGGGAATTTGCCGCAGCAACAGCGGCGTCTCGCTGGCTTCCTGCAGCGAGGCCAGCAGGGCGCGCAAGGGGCCGCGCGCCTTGTCGAATTTGTTGATGAACAACAGATGCGGCACCCGCGCATCCGCCAGCCGTTTGAGGAATGGCTGCAGCATCATCACCTTGGCGGCGTCGGGCTCGCACACCACGACCGCCGCGTCGATGCCCGGCAGGATGTTCAGCGTATCGCCGAGAAATTCGATCGAGCCGGGACAATCCAGGAAAGTGAATTCCTCATCCAGATACTGGGTGGTCAAGACGTTCAATTCCGTGCTCATCACCCGGGCGCGGGCCTGGCTGTTGCCGTCACCCAGGCTCGAGCCGGCCGTGACGCTGCCCTTGCGCGGGATCGCGCCGGTGACGATGGCGATGCTTTCCAGCAAAGAGGTCTTGCCGCCGCCATGCGGGCCGATCAACGCAATGGCGCGCGGCGTGGCTTTTATTTTGGTGGAACGTTCCTTGGTGCTTTCCTGGGACATGCGCGCCTCCGCTTTCGAAAACCAGTGGCCGGACCAAAATAGGTCCCTGGTTTGAGGCGGTCCCAAGAATGGGCTCACGCCCTTCCAGATGGGAAATGCTCGCGCCGTTGCGGGGGCAATGCAAGGCGCAGGCGGGCGCCGGTCACAAAAAATTGTGCTGGACTCTGAAAGCTGTGCGATTGCAGCAAAGCGGCGCAAACCGCCTCTGCGTCACATTCTGGCGTGGTCCTGCGGCGTCCGCATCTTGGTCAGGATCGCGTCCAAGACATTGGAATAATCGTCGGTCCAGACCTTCACCCCAGGCTCGGGCTGGACGACATGCCAATCCGGCCCCAGTTCCAGCGCCTCGAGCTCGGCTTGTGAGCGCGCCACCAGCGCGATTTGCGCCTGGAACCGCAGGGTCTTGCTTGATGTACCGGCTTGTTTGCGGTCGGTGGTTATCGCCGTCACCATACCGCTCTGTGCCGCCGAAGCCGCGACGGCTTGCGACAGTTCCATGTTCTTGTTGGAAATATTGATGGCGATGGCGCCATGCGGCGCCAGGCGCGACTTGTAAAGCGCGAAAGCCTCGCGGGTCAGCATGTGCAAGGGCACGGCGTCGGACGAGAATGTGTCCAGCAGCAGAAGATCGATGCCCGGTTTGGCGCCCTGCAGGGTCAAGCGGCCGTCGCCGATGACAATCGGCGCGTCCGGGGCGCAGACCGACATGGTGCGAAACAGCGTGGAATCGCGCGCGATGGCGGCGCTCATGGGATCGAGTTCATAAAAGGCCCAATCTTCGCCCGGCTTGCGCTGACAGGACATCGAGCCCATGCCCAGCCCCACCAATGCCACGCGGGAAAGTTTTCCGCCCGCCCGCGCGCGAACCGCCTGGATGGCATGATCATAGGGGCCGCCCAGATAGTAATAGGTCAGCGGCTCGGGGCGCTGGCGATAGGGGCGCCCCTGATCGTCGCGGATCTGTTCGCCGCCATGGGCGACCGTGCCGTGGTACAGAACGCGGAATTTTCCCGGCGGCAGATCCACCACCTTGTACACGCCATAGAAAGAGCGCTTGTGCAGCAGCACGCTTTGGCTGGGATCGTAGAAATGGGTGCCGAGCAGAAGTAGCGCGGCGAGGCCGACCAGGCGCGCCGGAGCCTTGCCCTGGAAAGCCAGGAAGACGGCCAGCGCCATCACCAGCAGAATGAATGTCGCGATCGGTGTCGCCACCACGGCCAGGGCGCCAACCGCCGCCGCCCCGATACAGGCGACAAACAGCAGGTCTTTTTTCCAAACCGCGGGGGACAATCGCCAGAGATCGGGACGCACCAGCAGCGAGGCCAACAGCAGCAGCGGATATTCCAACACCGTCGAGAAGATTTGCGGCGCGATCAGGGCGGCGAAAATGCCGCCCAGCACCCCGCCCAAGGACATCCAGACATAGAATTGGGTCAAATGCTCTTGCGCGGGACGGCGGCGATAAAGCTGGGTCTGGCAGACCATGGCGGCGACAAAAAAGGCCGCCAGATGACCGCCGAGCGACAGGATCCAATTGACCTTGGTCGCCCAAAGAAAAAGCACCGCCAGTATGGCGATGGCGAAGGGCTGCAAAGCCAGCAGGACGCCGGCGGGCAAAAGCGGCCTGTCGGAGAAAGCAAAGACATAGGTCAGCAGATACAGCGCCAGCGGAACGATCCAGATATAGGGACCGGACGCGACATCGGTGGCGATATGCACCGTCACCGCGATCAACAGGCCCGACGGAATGAAGCCCAGCACCGCCCAGACCAAACGGTCGCGCCAGGCGACGGCTGGAACACTGACGCGCTTGGCGGTGGCTGTTTCCACAGCGGGCGCGCGCAAGGTCAGCAAGCCGCTGGCGATGATCGTCATGGTCAGGGCGAAATAGCCCACGCTCCACAATTGCGACTGGGCCGCCAACCCGATCGACCGTTCGATCAGGAAAGGATAGGCGAGCAGAACCAGGAACGAGCCCAGATTGGAGGCGCGATAAAGCAAATAGGCATTGCGGCTGTTGCTGCGGGCGAACCAGGCCTGCAGCAAGGGCGCATTGGCGGCCAGCGCAAAAAACGGCAAGCCGATGGAGCAAAGGAACAATGTCACCAGCCAGAGCGACAGGCCATCCTGCGGCGGGGTCTGGAATCCGCCGGCAATGGCAATCGGCAGGCACAAGGCGGCACAAGCCAAAGTGATCAGATGCACCAGCAGCGCCTGGCGGATATCCAGATAGCGGGTCAGCAGATGGGCATAGACATAGCCGGCCAGCATCAGGCCCTGAAACACCACCATCGCCACCGACCAGACGGCGGAGGTGCCGCCCAGCACCGGCAGCACCATTTTGGAAAAGAGCGGCTCGACCCAGAACAGCAGCGAAGCCGACAGGAAAATGGCGGCGGAAAATATCAACGACACCAGACGCGGGCTGATGCTCGCGTCGCAAGGAACGGCGGGGGCGTTCACATCAGTCATGATCAGAGGAAATAGCGCGCGTCGAATTGGACTTGGATGTCGTTGCGCTGATAGGCCATGCCGGCGGGAATATATTCGCCGCGCCGCGAATTCATGCTGATGATTTCCGCCGTCAGCCGCGTGTCCGCCAATCCCAGATAGGAGATGGCGCCAGTGGTGGAATTGCCGTCCTCGTTCCAGTTGATGTTGGCGGCATTGCGGCGGCGGGTCTGGAACAGATCCTCGCGCACGCTGAAACGCCACTCGTTCAGGTCGTAACTGGCGAGCAGGAAGCCGGACTGGAATTTGGTGGCATTGTTGGTGCCGCGCACCGTGACCGAGGTGAAGCCGCTCATCTGCTGGGCGATCACCACCAGCGGGCCGAATTGGGTGCGGGCGCCGAAATTCCAGAATGTGGTAAGCCAGGCCTGGTCGCGGGCGGTGAAGGCGGCGGGGTCGCCGCGATTGTCATAGCGGGTGACGGAAAGCTTGACGATGCCGGGCAATTGCCAGGTGGCGCCCGCATACCAGCCGACAATGCCGTCGATCTCGTCGAACATGCCGGTGCGCCCCGGCACGGGGGCGCGGAAGATGCGCAGGGTCTGATCGGGAATGCGTTCGCGCTCGAACAGGCCGAAGGGCCGGTCGTTCAGCGACCAGCCGCGATCGGCCATCAAGACACCGATCTCGTCATTGCAGCAGGTCAACGCGCCCATCACCGACCACACGCCCAGATCGGATTTCCAGCGCAGGGTCGCCTCGCTGCCGATGGTGCGCACCTCGTCGCCGATCCAGCTGTTGATGGCCGACGGCGTCAAGGTATAGGGACTGGCCCAGCCCAGATCGTCATTCTCCAGGCTGATGGTGGGATAGAAGGCGCCGGCTTTCACCGACCAGCCGATATCGCCCTTTTGATCGTCATAGCGCAGATAGGTTTCCATCGCGTCGATCGCGCTTTGGGTCTCCGGCTCGGCGCGCAGCACACTCACCAGATGGAAATTTTCGTTCAGGCCCAGCTCGGCCTGCAGCACGCCTTCAGCGCCGAATTTTTGCCTGCCGCCATAACGGAATTTGCCCAGGCCCCCGGTCAGCCAGCTTTGCGGATCGGCGGCCACGACACCGCGCACATCCAGATAGCCGCTGATCACCAGATCGTCGGCGAAGTCGAGAGCCTTTGCACCGGTTGCGAAACAGGCGGCAGCCAGCGCGACCCAGAGGGTAAAGCCTGAGCGCATGCCGCCAGACTAAGTCCGGCATGCTTAAGGCCGCGTTTACGATGACGCCGACAACAAATGCTAAGTGCTCGGAATCGCACGATTTTCGCGGCGAGCTACTCAGATCAGACTGTTGCAGAAGCCCTGAATCCGCCGGCACGCCTCTTCCAGCGCCTTGTTGGACGTGGCGTAGGAAATGCGGAAAAACGGCGACAGCCCGAACGCCGCGCCATGCACCACCGCCACGCCGGTGGCTGCCAGCAATTCGCCGGCAAAGGCCTCGTCCGTGTCGATCACTTTTCCGCCCGGTGTCTTCTTGCCGATCAGCTTGCGGATGGAAGGATAGACATAAAAGGCGCCTTCCGGCTTGGGGCATTCGATGCCGGTGGCTTGGTTGAGCATCGACACCACCAGGTCGCGGCGTTCCTCGAAAATCTTCTGGAAGCCCGGAATGAAATCCTGGGTGCCGTTCAAGGCTTCCACCGCCGCCCATTGCGAGATGGAGGTGGCGTTGGTGGCCGATTGGCTTTGCAGCTTGGCCATTGCCTTGATCAGGTCCTCGGGACCGGCGCAATAGCCGATGCGCCAGCCGGTCATGGCATAGGCCTTGGACACGCCGTTCATGGTCAAGGTGCGGTCATACAGCCCGGGCTCGACTTCCACGACGGTGGTGAACTTGAAGCCGCCATAGACCAGATGCTCATACATGTCGTCGGTCAGCACCCAGACATGGGGATGCTTCATCAAGACATCGGTCAGCGCCTTGAGCTGCTCGCGCGTATAGCAGGCGCCGGTGGGGTTGGAGGGCTGGTTGAAGATCAGCCACTTGGTCTTTGGCGTGATCGCCTTTTCCAACTGCTCGGCGGTGAGACGGAAACCGTTCTCCAAGGTGCACTCAACAATCACCGGCTTGCCGCCGCCCAGCATCACGATGTCGGGATAGCTGACCCAGTAAGGCGCGGGCACGATCACTTCGTCGCCCGGATTGACGGTGGCCATCAGGGCGTTGAACAAAATGGTCTTGCCGCCGGGCGAGACAAAGGTCTGGGACGGCTTGTAATCGATATTGTTCTCGCGCTTGAACTTGGCGGCGATGGCGGCGCGCAGTTCGGGAATGCCTTCCACTGCGGTATATTTGGTCTGGCCGGCATGGATCGCCTTGATCGCCGCGTCCTTGATGTTCTGGGGGGTGTCGAAGTCGGGCTCGCCCGCGGCCAGCCCGATGACGTCGCCGCCCGCCGCCTTCATCTCGCGCGCCTTGCTGGTGATCGCGATGGTGGGCGACGGCTTGATGCGGCCGAGCGATTCAGCCAGGAAACCTTTGGGCAGCGGCATGACGAAAAACCTTCAAAAACCGGGGTTTCACCTACCAATGCCCCCCTTTTGGGGCAAGGGGAATTCTGGTCTTTCGGCCCGTCGTCCCATGCATATCAAGTGCATAAAGGCGTAATATTCGCCGCCGGGCCGCTGAGTCGGGGAATTCATGCGATTTGCTGCCGTCTTTCTTGCCGTCCTGTTAGCGGTCTCCGCTTGCTCCAAACCCAAGCCGCCGGTCGGCAAATGGGAAGGCGGCTATGAATCCGGCGGAGACCTGGTGGTGGCGCGGGTCGAAATTCTGGCAAACGGCCAGGTCAAGGTGATGGCGCCCGACATCACCAATCTGACGGGGCCGCAGATCGGGGGATATCGCGCGCGCCTGGCGGCCGATCTCGCCAATAGCTGGAGCGACGTGGAGCCGCGCGTTTTCGAGTTCGACGGCAAGACCTTCCGCAAACCCGGCGGCTATGCACCCCAGATGGTATGGGACAAGGAGAGCAATCATCTCACCTTGCAGCTTTACATCGGCGCGCGTCCGGCGCTGCCGGTACCGCTGCGCCCCGTCGACGACTTCCACGACAATCCGTGGGCTAGTGGATGAGACGCGACTATCAAAAAGTATGATCGTTCTGCATTTGCACATTCCCCCATAAGCAAAACGCCGCGTTGACAAATTGTCCGTTAGGCCAGACCCTTCCCCGTAAGATCGTGGATGGAGCCACGGCCGCGCCGGCAGAACGGCGCAAGGATGACGAAAAACGGGTGCGCTCATGAAAATCCAAGCGTCTTTGGCCGCCATTTCCCTTGTGTCGCTGCTTTGTGCGGGTGCGAGCCTGGCCCAGCCCCCCGCCGCCGGCCTGACCGAAGGCGTCGACCCCGCCATCGCCCGGCGCATGGCGATCCCGCCCGCCGATCCGGTGGTCTTCAACATCCCGCCCGCCACCAATGAATGGCTGACCTGGGGCTATGACCAGGAGCGCACCGGCTGGAACCGGGCCGAAACCTCGCTCAACACAAAAAACGTCAAAGGCCTGAAACAGATCTGGTCCACCCAGCTCAATGTGCCGGTGGACAAATACGTCATGTCCACCATGACCGCGCCGGTGGTGGTGGCGGGGGTGCAGACCGCGCAAGGCGTCAAGGACCTGCTCTTCATTCATGGCGCCAATGACGTGCTGTTCGCCGTCGATGCCGGCAGCGGCCAGACCGTCTGGCAGAAGGCCTATACCAATCCCCACAAATCCACAGCGCCGGTGCGCGATTGGCTGTGCCCCAAGACCCCCAATGCCACGCCCACCATCGACAAGGCGCGCGGCATCGTCTTCTTCATCAGCAATGACGGCATGCTGCGCGGCCTCAACCTGGCCGACGGCGCCGACCGCCTGACACCGGTTGCCATGGTGGCGCCCTTCGCCCGCGCCTGGAGCCTGAACCTGATCGACAATGTGATCTATTCGCC
>CBHTTW010000095.1:0-8612 GCA_966096025.1 uncultured Alphaproteobacteria bacterium
CCAGCAGCGGCAGCGCCATCGCGGTGCCCATGCCACGCAGCATCGCGCGGCGGCCGATCGGTTTCTTGGTGATCATCATGTTTCCGGAGTCCTTCTCATGGAAAATGGCACGCTTTGGACGATGCCGAG
This sequence comes from uncultured Alphaproteobacteria bacterium, assembly GCA_966096025.1. Classification (GTDB taxonomy): domain Bacteria; phylum Pseudomonadota; class Alphaproteobacteria; order Micropepsales; family Micropepsaceae; genus Rhizomicrobium. Next base: position 130 of record CBHTTW010000095.1, read on the forward strand.
GATTATGGTCTGCATGCGGTAATCGTCTTTGGCCGCCTGGTCGCGAACGCTGCGCACCGCCGGCATGTCGTAGGATTCAACCCCGCGTCCCAGGGCGTAGGTCATCAGCCGCTCGGTCATGGCTTCGATGAACTGGTCCTTGCGGCTGAGCAGGATGCCCTGAAGGCCCTTGGGACCCTCGAACTTGGTGCCGTCCGGCATGACGGCCGAAACGTCCAGCGCCTGCCCGGCATAGCCGGCGCGCCATTTGCCCACCGCGTCGTAATTCTCCAGCGCCAGGCCCAGAGGATCCATCTTGGTGTGGCAGGAGGCACAGACCGGATTGGCCCGGTGCAATTCCATCTGCTGGCGAACGGTCAGGGTCTTGCCGTTCTTGGCCTCGTTCAGGGTCGGCACATTGGGCGGCGGCGGCGGCGGCGGCGCGGCCAGGATATTGTCCAGGATCCACTTGCCGCGCAGCACCACCGAGGTGCGGTTGTTGTAAGAGGTCACGGTCAGGACCGAGCCCTGCCCCAACAACCCGCCGCGATGCAGCGCCGGATCGAGCTTCACCTTGCGGAAGGTGGTGCCATAGACGCCGGGAATGCCGTAATGCTCCGCCAGACGCTGATTGACATAGGTGTAGTCGGAGCTCAGGAAATCCAGCGCCGGGCGGTTGTCGCGCACCACGCCGTCAAAGAACATTTCGGTTTCGGTCTGCATCGCATTGCGCAGACGGATGTCGAAATCGGGGAAGGCCCGCCGGTCGGGCTTTTGATATTCCAGGCGGCGCAGATACAGCCACTGGCCCGCGAAATTGTCGGTCAGGGCCTTTGCGCGCGGATCGGCCAGCATGCGGGCAACCTGGCGCTTGAGAATGTCGGGCTTGTGCAGCTGGTTCTTCTCGGCCACCGCCAGAAGCTGGTCGTCGGGAATGCTGCTCCACAGGAAGAAGGACAGCCGCGTCGCCAGCTCCACGTCGCTGATGCGATGCACGGCGCCGGGCGCGGCCTTGGCCGGATCGGTCTCGCGCATGAACAAGAAGCTGGGAGAAACCAGAATGGCTTCCAGCGAGGCCTCGATGCCATGATCGAAACTGGCGCCCTTGCGGCCTTCGGCATAGATCTTCATCAAGGGCGAAATATCCGCCGCCGCCACCGGGCGGCGATAGGCATGCCGTGCCAGGTTGCTGAGTATCTTGGTGGCGCAGGCCTCTTCCGAAAGGTCCGCCGAGGGACGGCAGATGAAAATCTTGCGGCGGCTGGCGGTGTCGCCCGGACCCTTGATGTCATAGGGGCCGACCACGGAAATCTGCATCACGTCGCGCAGATAGAAGGACTGCGAAACATTGGGGCCGGTGGCGACCGATGCCACCGTCAATTGCTTCACCCGCGCGCCGTCCACCGAAACGTCCAGCGGGATCGGGACCGGCGTTGCCGCCGGCTCGCGTGCACCCAGCACCGTCTTGGGAACGACCTGCTCGTCCAGCGCCAGCCGCTTGGGGAAGGATGCGCCGATGATGCGCAGACCCGCCTTGAGCGGCACTTTCGTCTCATAGCGGTTGAGGGGATTGATCTCGCCCTCTTCCGACGTGTTGGCATTCAGGAAGACCTGGATGGTGTAGGTCGCGTCATAGGGCACATAGAATTTGAAGGAGCCGCCGCCGCGCGAATCCAGCGGGAGATTGTCATTGGCGCGCTCGTTATAGGAGGCGACGCCGAAGCCGTTGACGAACAGATCCTTGGGCACCTTGTAATCGGTGGTGATGACCCGGCGCGACGCCTGGCCCGTCGCCATGCGGGCGACCTTGCCCGCCACGGTGATGTAGCGGTCCATCAAGGTGGGCGAAACGGTCAACACATCGGCTATATTGTCAAAGCCGTAGCCGGTATCGTCGGCCGGCATGTCCTTGGTGAAATCGACATCCAGCGCCAACAGATCGCGCACCGCATTGGCATATTCGGTGCGGTTCATGCGGCGGATGGTGGCGCGGCCGGGATTGGGCTTTGCCGCGGCCTGTGCATCGAGTGTGCCGGCAAGCCAATGGGTGAATTGATCGAGCCGTTCCTTGGGCGGGCGGGGCGCGCCGCGCAGCGGCATTTCACCCAGGCTGACGCGGCGCAGGATTTTTTCCCACGTCGCCTGATTGGCCTGAAGATTGTCGGCATCCAGCGGCACCACCGACATGCCGGCGGTCTTGAGCCGGTCATTGTGGCAGCCGGTGCAATACTGCATCAGCATTTTCTTATGGTCCGCCGGTGTCAGATCCGAAGCGGAAGTGGTAGCGGTCGCAGCCGCATTCACCGCGACTTGCGCCGACTGAGCGGCGGCGCTGTTGAAAGCAAGAAAGCTGGCAAGACCGGCCACGGCAAAAACGCCCATGGCAAATCCGGCTTGCCCGGTAATCCGTGACATCAAAACGCGTCTCCCTGACGACCCGGGAACCTTAAGGCTCGAACGAGTCTAAATCGGTATTCTTTATCTCCGATCAACAGATTAAAGTGAACTAGGCCTTTTGAATATGGTTTTGCTGCTGTTGCGAAATACTGCGACAGTTATTGCAGTGCAGCATCCGGCAGGGAAAAACCGCCTCAGCCGGAAACAATGAGTTAGCCTGGGCCGGATCAGGGAGTTCCAAAATGGATCGTCGGACGGTACTGGCAGGCTTGGGCGCGGCGGCTGCGACATCTTCCCTGACGATCCCTTTGGGGGCCCAGGAATCGCCCCGCTGGAGCAGCCCGGTGATCGACATGCACTTCCACATCCGCCGGGCGCCGGAACTCAGCATCGCGCATCAAACGGGCGCGGGCATAACAGCGGCGAATGTGCTGACCCCCGCCAGCATGGGCGCCAATGCCACCGCCTTGCAGGCGCAGAACCACGGGATGTTTCCGAGCTGGTTCGCCGCCACCGACATCACCAAGCCGGAAGCGGCGCAGCTTCTCACCCAGGCTGTGAAGAATGGCGCCAAAGGCTTTGGCGAACTGAAATATCCGGTCGCGGCGGACGGCGCGGAAATGCGCCGCGTCTATGACCTGGCCGCCGAGCTCAATGTCCCGGTGCTGATCCATTTCCAGGAGATCGGCCAACCGGCGGCGCCCGGCGGTTACAATACCGGCATCAAGCGCTTTGCGACCATGCTCAAGGCTTATCCCAAGACCAAATTCATCGCCCATGCCGATGCCTTCTGGGCCAATATCAGCGCCGACTATCATGAGCAGGAAGCCTACCCCACCGGCCCCATCGTGCCGGGCGGGATCAGCGACAAGCTTTTGGCGGACTATCCCAACCTGTTCGCCGACATGTCCGCCAATTCGGCCAACAATGCACTGTCACGCGACGCGGAATTCACCAAAGGTTTCCTGGGCCGCCATCAGGACAAGCTGCATTTCGGCAGCGACTGCAATTGCGACGATGGCAAGGGCGGCGGAGCGGCGCAGAATTCCGACCGCGTCGCCCCGCGCATGCGCGGCAAATGCGTGGCGCAGGAGACGCTCAAACTGCTGACGGCATCGTCGACGACGGCGATTTTCCGCAAGTTGGCCTGGACCAACGCCCACCGGCTCTTGGGGTTGTCGGCTTAGTTGGCCGCTCGCTAGGCTCGCGGCGTCCCGGCCTCGTGCCGCGCTTGGTCGCGCGGCACTGCGGCGTTCGTCGCTCAAATCGATCCACTGGATCGATTTGCCCGGCTTCGCCGGTCGCTCCTCACCCAAACATCCAGCGTAAGATTCCCGGCAACAACCAGCCGCCATGCACATCGGAATGCGCGCCGTCACCCCATTCATGCCGCACGTCATAGCGTGCGCCGGGGACATTCTTTGAGTCGGCATTGGCATTGGCCCATTGCAGCGACGACAGCATCTGCTGATTGGCCAGGAACCAGCTGCCATGCTCGTTGTTCAAATCATTGGCGCCGTCCTGCAGGAAAATGCGGATGGGGCGGATTGGGCTTTTGCGGATCAATCCGGGATAGGTGTCGCCGCCGACAATGATGGGCGTGGTCGCCGTCGCCGGACGATAACCGATCGACGTGTAGCTGCCGATAAAGCTGATCACATTGCCGAAGGCTTCCGGCTTGTTCCAGGCCACCGTCCAGGCGCAAATCGCACCGCTGGAGGTGCCGCCGATGGCGCGCTTTTTGGGGTCGTCGGTGAATTTGTAGCTCTTGGCGACCTCCGGCAGCATTTCCTCGGTCAGGAAGCGCGCATAGGTGTCGTTGACCGCGTCATATTCCTGGGCGCGGTGATTGGGATTGCCGGTGCAGGCATCGCCGGTGCACTTGCAGGCTGCACCTACGCAGCTCGATGATGCCAATCCGTCGGGATAATGTTCGGTGCCGGTATTGCCGGGAGTGATGAAGATGCCCAGGGTCTGGGGAATCTCGCCCTTGGCGATCAGATTGTCCAGCACCACCGGGATGTTCAGCTGCCCATACGAATTGATGGCGCGCTGGCCGTCCTGGAACACCAACAGATTGGGCGGATTGTTGGCGTCATATTTGGCCGGGACATAAATCCAATAACGCCGCACCGTGCCGGCAATGATCTTGCTGCGGAATTCCAGCGGCCCGACCAGCTTGCCCTTGGCCACGCCGGGCTGGGCTATGGAGTCGGCGGTGGGCGGATATTCGCCCGGCTTACGCGGTTCGGCGGCAAAGGCCGCCCCGGCCGTTAACGCTACCAACAGACCGCACATCGCCAAGATTTTCATTGTCCTGCCCCGGATTATTGTATGGCGTTAGTCTGCGGCATCTTTGGACGCGCCACAATATCCAAATCCATGACCCTGCCCGACCTGCCCATCATCGACGCGCACCAGCACTTCTGGGACCTGGAGGCCAACTACCTCCCCTGGCTGCGGGACGAGCCGCCGATTCCGTTCCGCTACGGCGACTATCGCGCCTTGCGGCGCAACTACCTGCCCGCCGACTATCGCCGCGACACGGCCGGCATGAATTTTGTGGGTTCGGTGTTTGTCGAAACCGAATGGGACCGGCGCGATCCGGTGGGTGAAACGCGATGGGTCCACGCCCTGGCCCGGCAATCGCGTTTTCCCAACGTGATGGTCGGGCACGCCGCGCTGCATCAGGACGACGCGGCACGGATCTTGAGCGAGCACGCTTCGTTCCCGCTGGTGCGCGGCATTCGCCACAAGCCGCGCGCCGCGCCCGGCCCCGGCCCAATCGAAACCGGCTTGCCGGGTTCGATCACCGATCCGGCTTGGCGGCGCGGCTATGCCTTGCTGGAGCAGCATGGCTTGTCCTTCGATCTGCAAATTCCCTGGTGGCATTTGCCCGAAGCGGCGCGCCTGAATGCCGAATTTCCGCGCATTCCGATTGTCCTCAACCACACCGGACTGCCGCGCAATCGCACGCCGGCGGAATTGGATGGCTGGCGCCAGGCCATGACGGTTTTTGCCGCCGCGCCCAATGTGGCGGTGAAAATTTCCGGCTTGGGCGAACCCGATCACGCATGGACGTTGGAACGCAACCATAGTGTCATTCTGGACACGATCCATATCTTCGGGGAGGATCGCTGCATGTTCGCCAGCAATTTTCCGGTCGACAGTCTGGTGGGAAGCCTGGCCACGATCTATTCGGGTTTCGCTGAGGCGACAAAATCATTGGGGAGCGCGGCGCAGGCCAAGCTGTTCGCCGGCAATGCCCGGCGGATCTATCGCCTCCCAAGTTAAAAGATGGCCAGTGGAAAGTTGGAAAGCATGACACAGCGTCCGCGTATCGGTTTTGTCGGCATCGGCATCATGGGCGCCCCGATGGTGCGCCGGTTGCTGGCCAAGGGCTGGCAGGTTTCGGTGTGGAATCTGGAAGCCGAACGTTATGCGCAAGTGCCGGGCGCCGCCGTGCTGGACAGTCCCGCCGCGGTGCGCGCCGCCAGCGATATCGTGATTTTTTGCGTGCTGCATGGCGATGCGGTGGAGGAATGCTGTTTCGGCCCCCACGGTCTGGCCCGCGCAACATCCGGCGCGTCGCTGCTGATCGATACCTCCACCATCAATCCCGACCGCACCCTGGTTCTGGCGGAGCGTCTCAAACGCGAAACCGGCATGTCCTGGGTCGATGCGCCGATCTCCGGCGGCCCGGCGGCGGCGGGCGAAGGCCAGCTCACCATCATGATGGGCGGAGAAACAAATGATGTGGCAAAGGCCAATGCGGTATTGGCCGATCTTGCCGCAAATCTCACCCATATTGGCGCACTTGGCGCCGGCCAGACTGCCAAGATCATCAACCAGGCGATTGTCGGCGTCGGCTATGTGCTGATGGGCGAAACCCTGGCCCTGGCGGAAGCCGCCGGCATCGACGCCGCGCGCCTGCCCGCCGCCCTGGCCGGCGGCATGGCCGACAGCACGGTGCTCAAACGCATCTATCCCCAGCAACAGGCGCGCGATTATGACCCGCCGCGCGGTTATGCGCGGCAATTGGACAAGGATTTGAAAAACGTCATGACCTTCATCAAGGCGCATGGATTGGATTTGCCCTTGGTGGCGCGCGCCGCCGCCCGCTATCACGATTTCGCCGACGGCAATGAGATGGCCGACAGCGCCGCGGTGGCGCGGCTGTACGAAAAGGCCAAGTCCTGAGCCGCGCGCCGACTGACATGGAATTGGAACGCCGCACCATGCGCAAGGTGATGTGGCGGTTGCCGCCGCTGATGGCGCTGATGTTCCTGGTCAACCAGCTCGACCGCGTCAATGTCAGCTTCGCCGCCTTGACCATGAACCGCGACATAGGGCTCGACACGGTCGCCTATGCCTGGGGGGCGGGCATATTCTTCCTGTCCTATTTCGCCTTCGAAATTCCCAGCAACCTGATCCTGGAACGGGTGGGAGCCCGGGTGTGGATCGCCCGCATCATGATCACCTGGGGACTGATTTCCGGCGCCATGGCGCTGGTCAGCGGGCCGGTCGGTTTCATGGTCGTGCGCTTTTTGCTGGGCGCGGCCGAGGCCGGTTTCGTGCCCGGCCTGGTGCTGTACATCACCTGGTGGTTTCCGTCCGCCTATCGCGCCCGCGCCACCGCCTTGTTTTTCTTTTCCGCGCCGCTGGGCAATGCCGTGTCCGGCCTTTTGTCGGTGCCGCTGCTGAAATTGGACAGGCTGGCGGGACTGGCAGGCTGGCAATGGATGTTCGTGATCGAGGCCCTGCCCGCTTTGCTGCTGGGCCTTTTCATACTCCGCGCGCTCAAAGACCGGCCGCGCGACGCCAAATGGCTGACGGCGGAAGAATGCGATTGGCTGGAGCGGCATGTCGAACCCCGCAAGCATCATGAGACGGTCGCGACCCAGCTGCGCGCCATCCTTAATCGCCGCGCCGGGCTTTTGTCCGCAATCTATCTCACCCGCAACATGGCGATGTATGGCGTCAGCCTGTTTTTGCCCTTGATCCTCAGCGGCGCCGGCCTGTCCAACAGCCAAGTCGGTATCGCCGCCACCATCCCCTTTGTCACCGCCGCGATCGGCGCGGTGGCGTGGGCGGCGAATTCCGACCGGATGAAGGAACGCCATTGGCACACCATCAGCGCCATGCTGCTGGCCGCCGCGGGCCTGATTGTCAGCGCGCAATTGGGCGCATCCGCCTGGTCTCTGGTGGCAATCTCCATCGCCGCCATCGGCCTCTATGCCCAGGCGGTTTGCTTCTGGTCCCTGCCGCCCTTGATGCTGAGCACCGGTGCCGCCGCGGCCGGCATCGCCGCCATCAACGCCACCGGCAATCTCGGCGGATTTCTAGGTCCCTATCTGGTGGGCGCCACGGCGCGGGGTGGTACCGATTTTTCCTCCGGCCTTTACCTGATGGCGGGATGCGCCGCCTTGTCGGCGGGTTTGAGCTTTCTCTTGAAACAGATGAAATGGGATGGGCGCCCGGCATGATTTTGGAGACCGCCGTCTTTTCCATCCGCCCCGGCGAGGCCGATCTGTTTCGCGCCACTTTTGCGAAAGCCCGCAAGTTCATCGAAACATCCAAAGGCTTTCACCGCCTGGAACTGCGCCAGGGCATCGAGGTGCCCGACAGTTTTGTGCTGGTGGTGTGGTGGGACACACTGGAAGACCATACGATCGTCTTCAAGCAATCGGACAACTTCACCCAATGGCGAGCCCTGATCGGGCATCTTTTCGCCACCCCGCCGGTCGTCCACCATTATTCCGATACGGTGTGATCAGAAGGTCTTGCGCAATTTGACATAGAAGCGCGGCTGGGTGCGCGCCAACCGGTCCTGGATGACAGGCTGCGCGCCCACGGTCCGTGGCCCGGAGAAATTGCGCTGCTCGATCTCAAAGCGGTAGGGAATGAAATTGTCGGCGCTGAAGGTGATGTTCCAGTCCGCGGTGGGCTTGTAGGACCAGGACGCGCTCACCAGCGGATTGTTATGCACGCCGATGCGGCTGATCTGGGCGATGCGCCAGGTGGTGCGGGACCAGCCGGTGCCCCAGAACAAAGTCCAGGTGGATTTGAGGGAATCAATATCCTGGCTGATCTCATAATAGGAGTTG
>CBHTTW010000096.1:0-8574 GCA_966096025.1 uncultured Alphaproteobacteria bacterium
ATTGTTGTCAACAACCTATTCGAGGTCAGCAATGCTGTCACGCATCCTGCACTTCAACTCGCACTGGGCAAAACAGCGGACCGGAGAAATGGACGCGGCGATAGCGTTCCTGCAACGCCACGCCAAGCGTCTGCACACGGGACCCGAGACCTCGCGGTTAATTGCCGGTCTCAAGAAACGCCGTGACCGATTGAAGGCCATGGCAAGCAAGCAGGCAACAATGGGTGATGCCGCCTGGAAGCGCTCCAAAAGAAAGATGGACTTGGAGTGGAAGGTTTTTGAGGCCGAGCTATTCACTTTCGTCAGGAGAGCCAAGAGGCGATCGGGGCTTCAGAAGTCCGCATTCAGCAGGTTGGCGGGAGCCCAGGCAAAAGCCTGGAAGGACGCCGAGCGCAGCTTGCGCGCCCTGGCGCGCAAGATTACCCCGGTGCGGCGATCACGTGTTTCCGCCGCGATCGAGCAGATCAGCAGGGAAGCTTCCGCTTCCAGGAAACGAGCGGCAAAGCTCGGTAAGTCTGCGGCATTCACCTGGTCCGTCATGCGTTCCGCGCTGAACACCTCTCGCAGGGCCTTTGACAAGGCAAATCACCAGGCGGCGCGATCAATTCGCAAGGCACTCCGCTAGCCGCGCAATGCACGGGTCATATTCCGTCAGCTGGGACTCGATTTGAAAGGATTAGCAATGGCCAATCACCCACCAAGCCGCGTCCAGATCGTTTCACATGAGCCCATCAACCAGAGCGAAATCAAGATTACGCTTGAAGTTATCGTTGACGTGCATCGGCTGGCTGAAATCGGGCAAGAGTTCATTTCTCAAGCCGTCAAGCAAATGAGCGGCCGGCAATGACGTTCCATTCACGGGGTAGCCCGGTGGGCATGTGGATACGGCGAATGGTGATCGCTGTCATTGGCGCAGCGGCGCTCGCAACGCCCACTGCCGCCCAGGATGTCGAAGCCGGCCGACTTGTTGCGCAGCGCTATTGCAGCAGCTGCCACGAGATTGGCAAAAGTCCGGCATATAGTGAAATGGCACCCTCCTTCGAAAATATTGCTCACAGGCCGGGTACCTCAAGCGCCTCATTGAATATGTTTCTCAGCACGCCGCATTACCGCATGCCCGGCTATTTGATGAGGCAGGAGATTTACGACGTCTCGGCATACATTGTGAGCCTCAAAGCCAGATAGCGTTTATCCCCGGAAGGCTGCGACGAACAAGTGCCGTGCCTTTCAATCTAAGGCACAGGACGGCATATCAGGCTAGCTCATTGAAACACAACGGCTTGTCAAATACTCTGACTCTGGTTGTCTAGGTTCGAATCCTAGTCCCCCAGCCACTCTGTCCCAGGACGGGCGGCGAATGCGTCCTGACAGCCGGAATTTGAATGCCCGCTTCTTTCTCATTCCCCGATCTGCCGGTCGCCGAATGCCTGCCGCGTTTGCTTGCGGTGCTTGGCGAACAGTCCAATGCCGTGCTGGTTGCGCCCCCGGGCGCGGGCAAGACGACCAGCGTACCGCTTGCGCTGCTTGGCGCGGCCCCCATGAACAGCGGACGTATTCTGATGCTGGAACCGCGCAGATTGGCGGCGCGCGCCGCCGCCAGCCGCATGGCAAGCCTGATCGGCGAACCGGTGGGTCGGACCGTCGGCTTTCGCACACGGCTGGAAAGTGCGACATCCGCCGCCGCCCGCATTGAAGTGGTAACGACAGGCCTGCTGATCCGCCGCCTGCTGGGCGATCCGGGGCTGGACGGTGTGTCAACCGTCATTCTGGATGAAATCCATGAACGTTCGCTGGAAGCCGATCTGGCGCTCGCGCTTTGCCTGGATGCGCAAGCGATGTTGCGCCCCGATCTGCGGCTGCTGGCCATGTCCGCGACTTTGGATGGGGCCCGGCTCTCCGCCATCATGACCGCCCCGATTGTGGAAAGTGCCGGGCGCATGCATCCGGTGGAAATCCGCCATGCGCCACGTGATCTTTCCCACCCGCGCGATCTGCCGGAGGCGATGGCCCGCGCCATTCGCGCTGCCCTGGCGGAAGCGCCGGGCGACATATTGGCTTTCCTGCCCGGCATGGGAGAAATCCGCCGCACCGAGGCGGCCCTTGATGGGCTCGATGCCAGGGTGCTGCCGCTGCATGGCGACCTGGCGCCGGCGGCGCAGGATCTGGCGCTGCGGCCCGCGGACACCAGGCGCGTGGTGCTGGCAACGGCGATTGCCGAAACCTCGCTCACGGTACCGGGGGTGCGGATCGTCATCGATGGCGGCTTCCGCCGCGCGCCGCGCTTTGATCCATCCAGCGGGCTCACCCGTTTGGCGACAGAGCGGATGAGCCGCGCGGCGGCCGATCAACGCGCGGGGCGCGCAGGCCGCGAGGCGCCGGGCCTTGCCATCCGGCTCTGGACAGAAGCGGCGCAACGGGGCTTGCGCCCTTATGACCGACCGGAAATTCTGGAAGCGGAACTTTCAGGCCTGGCCCTGGATTGCGCGGCCTGGGGTACGCCGCCGGGCAGGCTCGCCTTTCCGGATGCGCCGCCCGAAGGCGCGCTTGCCGCCGGCCGCACCTTGCTCATCGATCTGGGCGCCATGGACGAGACGGGCACTATCACGCCGCTGGGCAGACGCATGAGCGCGCTCGGCGCCCATCCCCGATTGGCCGCCATGATGCTGGCGGCGCAAGAAGGCGCACAGGCGGCGCGCGCCTGCGATATCGCGGCCTTGCTGGAGGGGCGCGATCCCTTGCGCTCGGGACCGGAGACACCGGCGGACATCATGGCGCGGCTGGAGGCACTGGACGATCCTGAAGGCGCCGATCGCAATGCCATCAGCGGCGTCCGCCAGGCGTCGCGGCAGTATCGCACACGCCTGGGGATCGGCGCGGCGCAACAGGCGGCGGGCGATCCGGCGCCATTGATTGCCGCCGCATTCCCGGACCGGCTGGCGCAGCGGCGCGGCGAGCCCGGCAGTTTCCGTCTCTCGGGCGGCGGCGGCGCCAGACTTGCGGTAACCGATCCGCTCGCCAAGTCGGGCCTTTTGGCAGTGGCGGCGCTGGAGATGAAAACATCGCCGCTCATTCGCATGGCGGCGCCGCTCGATATTGCGCGCCTGCCGGATATCCTTGCCGCGCGAATAACAGAGACGGTGGAAACCAGCCTCGATCCGGCCACCGGCAGTGTGCTTGCACGCCGCCGCAAGCGCCTTGGCGCACTTGTATTGGAAGAGAGTTCCGCCCCTCCCGATCCGGCGGACGCGGCTCAGGCCTTGCTGGCGGCAGTGCGCAGCGATCCGTCGTGCCTTTCCTGGACGCAAGGCTCGCGCAACCTTCAGGCCCGCCTGCGTCTGATGCACGGATTGGAGCCCGACATCTGGCCGGCATCGGATGACCAGGGGCTGATGGCAAGCCTGGAGGATTGGCTCGGGCCTCACCTGCATGGACTGACCCGGCTTGCCGATCTGGCGGCGCTGGATCTCGACGCCATATTGCTTGGCCGCTTGGACTGGACGCTCAAGACCCGGCTTGACCGGGAATTGCCGACCCATCTGCCTCTTCCCGGCGGACAGGCCGCGGTGGACTATACAGAGCCGGTACCCATCGCCGCCGCCCGCGCCCAGCATTTCTATGGTCTGACGGAAACGCCCAAGCTGGCTGGCGGGCGGGTGCCGTTGCGGCTGGCGCTTCTGTCACCCGCGGGCCGGCCGATTGCGCTGACCGCAGACATAGCCGGCTTTTGGCGCGGCGCCTGGGCCGATGCGCGGCGGGACATGCGCGGGCGCTATCCCAAACACAATTGGCCGGAAGACCCCACGCTGCGCTAACCGCGACACCCGCCGCCTAGATTTTACACGCGCCGCTTGCGGTGGAACCGAACAGGGCCGCGCTCTTGGCCTCCGCAGCTTTGCTCTCGCTTTCTGTGACATACGGTTCAGGCGAACGGCGGATAACAATGGCAATATCGGCCCCCTTTGCATCCTTGGCTTCCGGGGCCTCCCCGGCTTTCACACCGACCGGCAGGACCAATCCGATCTTCAGGTCCGGCAGCCGCAACAGCAGTCGTTCAACCGTGCCCAAACGGTCTTCGGCATGGAACGCGCCCGTCACATGCAGAACCTTGTAACCGCGGTTGGCCTGCAGGAAATTCGCAATGGATTCCGCCATCGTATCGTCGCGCACAACCTGGGCCGCGAAGCTTCTGTCCAGCCGTTCGGCCGCTTTTTCCTTGTTGCCGCCGTCCGGCCCATTGTGGGAGCCGTCTTCCTCCATGAACTTCAAAAACTTCTTCTTGTAAGCCCCGTCTTGCAGATGAAGCGCCGCCGCGACCAGTTTGCGCTTGTCGGCCGGCAAGGTTGAGAGAAAACCGGCCCCCTCGCGGCCGACACAACGGACGATTTTTTGCGGCGCGTTTGCCGCGATCACCGGCAGGCGATGCTCCTTGGCATACTCGATCAGCGGCCTGTAGGCCTCCGCATAATTGCTCCAGCCCAAGCCATCTCTCAGCGTTTCTTCACCGATCTTTCCGGCGAGATAATCATCCAATGTTGTTTGCCGGTCCCGCTCAAACTGTTCCATCGACAGGGCAAGACGGGGAACCCGCTGGTGAATCACGCGCAAAAGCGCCATCTCGGCAAGATGGTTGGCGATATGGTCGTGCAGCTCGCCGACGAATATGACGTCGAATTCCTTGAGCGTATCGGCGGCCTGATCGACAGTAACGGGCGTGACGCCCTGCATCAGGACGAAAGAGGTGAAATCAGGCAGTTGCGCCATTGCGGCGGACTTCACGCCGGCGCTCCCCAGGGCCAGACTCGCCGCAAGGAAAAATGGAACAAGAATGGGACGCATGCGCCAGCCTAGCGCAAAGCCTGGACGTCCGCCTCCTTGATTTTATCCCGGTAGCGATTGCCGAAATGGGTGCGGACATAATTGACCACATCGACGATCTGCGTGTCGGTGAAATGGCCACGGAACGGCGGCATGCCCCTATGGCCGTTCATCACCATGGTCAGGACATAGCCGGCGCTTTCTAGCCGGGAATTTTTTGCCAGCGCCGGATAAGCGCCGGCACCCACCGCACCCTTGGCGTCGGCCATGTGGCAGCCCTGGCAAACCCCGCTATAGACTGCCTCGCCGCCTTGCATCGCAAAGGGCGGGCCCCGGAAGTCGGGGGTCGGTTGCGCGGCAGTCTGCTGCGCGGCAACCGGCGCGGCGCCGGCCGCCAGCAAGACCATCGCCAGGACAACTTCGCGCATCATGGTTTCATCACCCGCGCATGCACGCGGCCGATCGCGTCCAGCGCCGAGAGCACCGATCCTTCCTGCCATCCCGGCAGGCGCGAGGCATGCTCGTTGGCCAGAACAATACGGCCGTCGAGGGCGCACAGATTGTTGTAATGCACTTCCCTGCTTTCATCGGTCCAGGTGCCCTGGCAGCCCATGGTCCAGGGCACGCGATGCCAGGCCACGGCGACGCCGGTTTCAAATTCCGCCATATATTGCGGATGAATCTTGGAGCCGTGCTGCAAGGCATCCTTGATGCGGTCTTCGGGCGGCTTGGAAGCGGCGATATAGGCCGGCCGGCCGAAGGTATAGGCGCCCAGAAGAACGCCCTTGCCCTTGGAAAAATAGTCCCACATCGGATAGCCGATCTGGGCGATGGGCAGGTTGGTATAGCTGTGCCCGCCGTAAATATCCTCGTCCTGCTCCCAGAAGCGGCGCTTGAACTGCAATCCCACTTTCAGCGCGGCCATATAGGGCAGCTGGTCGATCGCCGCCTTCATTGCGGGCCCCACATTCATGGGAATCTGGCTGAGAATTGGGGTTGGAATGGTGCAGACGCACCACTGGGCGCTGGCGGTGCGTTTCTCACCGCCGTTGCGGCTGTCGACATAGGTCGCGGTGACACCTTTGTCGTCCTGGCGAATGTCGATCACTTTGCAATTATATTCGATCAGGGGGCCAAGTTCCTTGCCCATGGCCTTGCCGATCATCCCCATGCCGCCTTTGGGCTGGAATATGGAGCTCTGCATCTCATAATTATGACCGGCGGCAATTGCGGACCACAGCCTGGATTGCACGACATCGCTGAGCGCGCTGGGCTCGGACGGCTCGGGCACGGAGTCGATGCCGCCGCCGGGATCGACGGCAAAACCGCGGCGCATCGAGCCGACGAAGCTTTTCTTATATTCGTAATTGCGGTCCAGCGCCCCCCAATCGCGCAGCGCCAGCATCAGCACCTCGCGATCATCCTTGCTCACTTTCTGGTCGAGCGCGCTCTGCTGGGTGCATTTGGCGAGCAGCTCCGCAACATGGCCGTGAAAGTCGGCCTGCACCTCCCGGTAGCGTTGCGGCTTGCCGCCATAGGCATCGGTGGAATGGACATAGGCGTTGTAATTGACCTGGGTGAAGGGCTCCAACGCCACGTTCAAGCGGCTGACATAATGCAGAATGCCGCGATGGTGATAGGGCAGACGCCAGGGGCCGGGATTGATGTACTGGCCGGCATCGAATTGTACATGCTGGGTGGCGCCGCCAAGCTCGGTATAGCTGTCGCCGCCATAGAGCGACCAATTGCGCCCGCCCGGACGGCCGTTATATTCCAGCACCCGTACCTGATAGCCGGCATCGCGCAATTCCATCGCCGCGACCATGCCCGCGACCCCCGCGCCCAGAATCAGAACCGAACTGCCGGGCGGCGGCCGCGACAGTTTGATCGGGCCCTTGAAGCTGGAGCCTTCCGCATAACCCAGCTCGGTCATGGCGTGATACATGGCGGCGCTGCCGGCCACCACACCGATCATGCTCAGAAGGGAACGCCGGCTTGGTTCGCTCATTTGGACTTGTACCCTGGGCCGCGCAACACACGGCCGGGCAGCGCATTGGTCGGCTTGCCGTCGGCCACCACCGGTGTGCCGTTGATCAGCACCCAGGAAATGCCTTCGGGATATTGATCCGGCTTTTCATAGGTGGCGGTATCGCGCACCGTGGCGGGATCGAACACCACCACATCCGCCTTAAGTCCTTCGCGCAACAGACCGCGATCATGCAATCCCAGCCGGTTGGCGGCCTGGGACGACAATTTGCGCACCGCTTCTTCCAGGCTGATGATGTGACGCTCGCGCACAATGTCGGACAGAATACGCGCATGGCTGCCGAAGGACCGCGGATGCGGCCGCCCAAATGAGGTATGCACACCGGCCGGCAGCGCGATGCCGTCGGAGCCGATATCCACCCAGGGATAGCGGAAGGCCGCCGCCACCGCCGCTTCCCGGCTGGGAACGGGCGGCCCGATATGGAAGCCTTCGGCCTTCTGCTTGATCAGGAAATCGATCATCGCCTCTTCCGGCGAAACTTTGGTGCGGTCGGCGACCTGCTGGAAGGTGAAGCCGTCATAGTCCAGGTTGGCGGAGCTGAAATGATAATCCTTGTAGAGCCCCGGCTGCTGCTGAAGCTCCTTGATGGCGCGGGCGCGGTTTGCCGGAATCCGGAGCCGGGCGGTGATCGCGGCGGCGTCACCGACTTGCGCCCATACCGGCAGCAACTGGCGCACATAGGTCCAGCCGATGGTGTAGGGATAGGCATTGGCCGTGACATCGACGCCTTCGGCCCGCGCTTTCTCGACCATCGGCGCGAAATCGGGATTGCCGGCGATGCTGCCGCCGACATGCAGGATCTCGACCGGGATATGGGCGCCGCGCGCGATGGCGATGGTTTCTTCCAGCCCCGACAGACCGGGTCCGGGACGCATATGAACCGTATAAATTCCGCCATAGCCCGCCGCAACCTTGGCCAGCTCGATCATCTGGGCAGTGCTGAAGAAGGAATTGGGGAGATAGTAAAGACCGGCGGAAAGCCCGATGGCGCCTTCCTCCATCGATTGCGCGATCAGCTTCTTCATCGCCGCCATTTCGGCGGGCGTGACGGGACGATCCTCATAACCCATCACCGAAGCGCGCACCTGTCCGGCCCCGACATAGGAAACGACATTGGGGCCGATGCCCTTCTTGGTGAGGAAATCGAAGAAGCCGCCCAAGGTGGTCCAGCTCCGCTTGACCGGCGGCGTCACCATCATGGGATCGTCCACCGCCGGACCCAGTACCGGGCCGGCCGACAAATGTTCGCCCATCAGTTCGGTGGTGATGCCTTGAGTCACCTTGCTGAGACCGCGCCCGTCAAAGGCCAGGCCGAATTCCGAATGGCTGTGCATGTCGATGAAGCCGGGCGCCACCACCTTGCCGCCGGCATCGATGGTGCGCTTGGCCTTTACCGGCGCATCGCCGACATAAACGATGGTGTCGCCCTTGATCGCGACATTGCCCTGCCGCCAGGGCCCGCCGGTACCGTCAATGATCTTGCCATTGGCGATCAGAAGATCGGCTTCCCCGCCAGGCTGGGCGAGAAGTGGTGCGCCGCCCGCCAGCATCAGCAGGCCCGCTGCGGCTATCGGCGCCAGCCTGCGCCCGGCACGTCCGCTTATCGATTCGCCGACCATGGGATTCCCCCTCCCCGATGCCCTGGCATTGCCGCATGCGGGCGGGCCTGCCGCAAGGGTTTTGGCGCACGAAATGAGACCGACTCACAGGCA
>CBHTTW010000097.1:0-8572 GCA_966096025.1 uncultured Alphaproteobacteria bacterium
AAGGCGCCGCGCGCGATGGTGAACAGAATGCCCGCGACCAGCAGATAGACGAAAGCCAGCGAGCGCGTTCCACCGATGCGGTCGGCCAGCGCGCCGCCGAAGGGGCGGGCGAAGGATCCGGCAAAGACGCAGGCGGCAGTGAAGTAACCGGCCTTGATCGGCGTCAGGCTGAACTGGTCATGGAAATAGATCGGCAGGAAGGAGGACAGGCCGACAAAGCCGCCGAAGCTGATGCCGTAGAAGAACATCAACAGCCAGGCGTCGCGGGATTTCAGGATACGGCCATAATCGGCAAGCGACTTGGGCGGCGGGCATTGCGGGCTGTTCTTGGCGGTGAAGAAGAACAGCACGAACACCGCGATCAAGGGCAGGGCGGCCAGGCCCAGCACATTGTGCCAGCCCAGCGCCACCGCCAGACCCGGCACGAACAGGGACGCCAGCACGGTGCCGGAATTTCCGGCGCCGGCCAGGCCCAGCGCCATGCCCTGATGCTCCGGCGGATACCAATAGGACACCATGGGCAGGGCTATGGCGAAAGAAGCCCCCGCGACACCCAGAACAACGCCCAGGACCAGGACCTGATGGAAATTCTCGATATTGATCAGCCAGGCGCCGATCAGCCCGGCGATCACGATCACTTGCATGATCAGGCCCGTCAGGCGGGGATGAAGCTGTCCGACCAGGATGCCATTGACGATGCGCAGCAGGGCTCCGGCCAGGACCGGCACCGCCACCATCAGCCCTTTTTGGCCCGGGTTGAGGCCCAGGTCATTGGCGATCAGGACCGCCATGGGTCCGAGCAGCACCCAGACCATGAAGCTGAGATCGAAATAGAGGAAGCAGGCGACAAGGGTCGGCAGATGCCCGGCTTTGAGGAATGCGCTCTTCATCAATGGCTCGCTGGGGCGCTTTCGCGCCGCATGCGAACCGCCATTGGCCCGCGGGTGAACATGATCTGCTCCCGGCAGGCGCCCGCCATTGAGCGCATCCCGGCCGGGATCTCCCGGCGTTTACCTCTTCGCAAGAGTTGGGCCAGTTTTTTGCGAGCGCAAAAAGGCGGTTTTCCGGGAAATTTCTAACGAATCAGAGGGCTTGCATGCCCAAAGGTCATGCCGAACGGCTAAAAATTGTGCAATGCACTCTCGTTGCCTAAAAAGTGACCGGGGCAGGAATGGCCTCAAAAACCGTTCCGTCGCAGAAGCTGTCCGGACCCATGGCAATGGGTTTGGGGCTGGCATCCAGCTCCCAATTGGCGGCATGCGCGCCTTCGCTTTTGGCATCGCTTTTGGGCACATCGACACCCAAAGGCAGGGCTGCGGCGCGATAGAGATCGCAGCGATAGACCCGCGCTGCCAGCGCCTCCCGGTCGACATCGCCGATCAGGTCCCAGCGCGCCATCTGTCCCAGGAACCACAAGGCGTGGCTCTGCCAGGGAAACATCGCGGCGCCGCGCCAGAAGCGCGACTGGTTGTCGGGCGCGATGGCGCCGCCGGGAAGCGAGGAGAGGATCGCGTGGCTGTCGACACCGAGATATTTCTGCCGCGACAGCAGGGCCCCGGTATAGGAGGCGTTTTCCGGCGCATCGCAAAATTGCGCGGCGCGTATCAGGGCGCGCACCGCGCCCTTGAGCGCGGCGGGATTTTCATCCGCCCAACTCGCGCGTACCGCAAAAGCCTTTTCGGGCGCGGCGCGCCAGACATCATCGGACGAGGCCACATTGAGTCCGGCGCCGGCCCGCACCGCGATTTCGCCCCAGGGCGCGCCGGCGCAGAAGCCGCCGATCTGTCCCGACTGCAAGGCTTCGACGGCGCGCGCCGGCGGCACCACCGTGAGACGCACATCGCGGCCTGCTTCCAGACCCGCCGTCGCCAGCCAGTAGCGCAGCAAGAGATTGTGGGTGGAATAGGAATGCACAATGCCCAGGGAAAGCGGCCGACCGCGCGTCTTGAGGCAGGCCGCCAAGGCATGCGGCGTCGAAAGGGCTTTTGCCGCCGCCGTTTCGCGCACCTGCAGCGCCAGATCGCGCGTCAGGGTGATGGTGTTGCCGCCCAGGCTGATATTGCAGGGGATTATCAGCTTCTGGCTGATGCCTCTAAGGCCCAGCTCGATGGCGAAGGCCAACGGCGGAATGATCACGGCGGCGTCCAGAAAACCGTATGCCAGCTTGTCGGCGATATTGGCCCAGGACGGCTCCTCGATCAGTTCGGCGTCGATGCCTTCCTCGGCGAAATAGCCGAACTCCTGCGCCACAATGGCGGTCGCCGAATCCGTCAGCCGCAGGAAACCGATGCGCAGCCGGGTTCCGGAGCGCGGGCTTTTCAAGGCGATGACTTCGCTCATGGCTTGCTCTCCCGCCGCTGATTTTCATCCTCCGCGACAAAATCCGCGACCACCTGCGCCAGTTTGCGGCTTTCGTTCATCGCTTTCTTCTGCAGCCAGCGATAAGCCTCCGGCTCGGTCATTTTGCGGTTTTTCATCAGGATCGCCTTGGCCCGTTCGATCAGGCGCCGCTCGTCCAGCAGCGCCTTGGCGGCGGCGAGCTCGGTTTCGACATGGTGGTAGCGTTTGAACAGCGCCACCGCCGAGGCCATGATGGGCCGCACATCGACAAGCGCCACGCCGGAGAGATTGTAGGAACAGACGCCGGCGGCGATGGCTTCCTGGGCGAAGGCGGGATCATCGGTCCCGGCGAACATCACCACGGGATTGGCGGCGGACACGGCGCGGATATCTTCCAGCGCGTCGCGATCGGGCAGCGCCATATCGACGATCACCAGATCGGGCTTGGCGCGTTCCACCGCTTGCGCCAGGTCGGGGCCTTCAGCCCGGATCACCCGGGCAAAACCGGATTGGGAGAGCTTTTCCTCCAGCGCGCGAGCGCGGTTTTCCTCGGTATCGATCAGCAGAATGGTCAAGGACATGGCTTCAGTATAGCGGCAGCCAAGCTTTTTTCGCCAAGCCACTTGGCCTATTGTAGGTAAGGATTGACGCAGGCGGCGGAGGCTCGGTGATTCATCTGGTTTTTCTGGGCAAGTTTGGCGAAGTGGCGCCTGCCGGCCTTGGTGAAATCGCGCTGCCCGATGGCGTGCGCACTCTGGGCGAGCTTAATCACTGGCTGGCCGAGCGCGAGCCGCTTCTGGGCCGGACCATGGCGGCCACACGCACCCGGATGATCGTCAACCAATGCGTGGCGCATGATTTGTCGCAAGTCCTCGCGGACGGCGACGAAATCGCTTTCCTGCCGCCGATGAGCGGGGGCTGAGATGCAGGTCCGCGTCACGGCGCAGGCCTTCGATCCCCAGGCCGAGATCGCCGCCTTCACCGCCGGCCGCCAGGATGCGGGCGCGCTGGTCAATTTTACCGGCTATTGCCGCGCCCAAACCGGCGATGTCGCCGTGGAAGAATTGCGCATCGACCATTATCCGGGCTTTACCGAAAAAGAGATCGGGCGCCTGGCAGGCGAAGCGGCCCGGCGTTTCAACTGTCCCGACCTGCTGGTGGTGCACCGGGTCGGTGTCATCCGGCCGGGGGAGGCGATTGTGCTGGTGGCGGCCCTGTCGATCCACCGTGCCGATGCCTTCAAGGCGGTCGAGACATTGATGGACTATCTCAAGACCGATGCGCCATTATGGAAGAAGGAAAGCGGACCGCAGGGGGCGCGCTGGATCGAGCCCAGGGCCGAAGATCATGCGCGCCGCGCCAAGGCGGAAGAAGGACATTAGATGAGCGACACACCACCCGGCGGCGGCAAGCTGGATCCGGCCATTGCTTTCCGGCCGCTGCGCATCGCCGTGCTGACGGTTTCCGATACCCGCGATGAAAGCAGCGACACATCGGGCAAGCTTTTGGCCGAACGGGTGACGCGTGACGGTCATGTTCTGGCAGCGCACAGCATCGTGAAAGACAAGGTGGCCGAAGTTCAGGCCCAGGTGAAAAAGTGGATCGCGGATCCGGAAGTTGATGTGGTGATCACCACCGGCGGCACCGGCCTGACGGGGCGCGATGTCACCCCGGAAGCATTGCGGCCCTTGTTCGACAAGACCATCGAAGGGTTCGACACGGTCTGGCACCTGACCAGCTATCAATCGGTCGGGCTTTCCACCATGCAGAGCCGCGCCTGCGCCGGGCTGACCAAAGGCACCTTGATTTTTGCGCTGCCGGGTTCCAATGGCGCCTGCAAGGACGGATGGGACCGGCTGATCCGCTGGCAGCTCGACAGCCGCCACAAGCCTTGCAACCTGTCGGAACTCATTTCGCGCTTTACGGAGGCTTAGTGCCGAAAGAACTCACCCATCTCGATCAAAAAGGCCAGGCCCGCATGGTGGATGTGGGCGGCAAGCCCGTCACCGCGCGTGAGGCGGTGGCAGAAGGCCGGGTGCGGATGAATGCCAAGACTTTCCGCAAGGCGCTGGGTGGGGATTCCAAAAAAGGCAGCGTGCGCGCGGCGGCCGAATTCGCCGGCGTGATGGCGGCCAAGCGCACCGCCGAATTGATCCCGCTGTGTCACCCGATTCCGCTTACCAGCATCAAGGTCGAGATTGGGGCCGATAAAAAAGCCAGTGCCCTGACGGTGACGGCGCGCGCCAAGACCAGCGGGCAGACCGGTGTGGAGATGGAAGCGTTGATGGCGGTCTCGGTCGCATGCCTGACCATCTATGACATGCTAAAGGCTTCCGACCGCGCCATGGTGATCGAAGGCATCACCTTGCTGGAGAAAAGCGGCGGGGCCTCGGGCGATTACCGGCGTGAACGCTAGAAAAGGTCTTCTCTCGGTCGTGGAAGCGCGCGCGGCGATGCTGGCATTCGCGCCTTCAGCCACGGCAGAAATGGTGCCGCTGCAGGACGCGTTGGGGCGTGTGCTGACACAGGACATCGTCGCCGTCCGCGATCAACCGCCCTTCGCGGCCTCCGCGATGGATGGCTATGCGCTGCGCGGCAGCGACACGCCGGGCACTCTGCGATTGATCGGAGAATCGTCCGCCGGCCACGGTTTTGCAGGCCGTTGCGAAGCAGGCACGGCGGTGCGCATTTCCACCGGCGCGGCGATGCCCGATGGCGCCGATACCATCGTCATCCAGGAAGATGTCCGGCGCGATGGCGATGACATTGCTGTTCCCGCCGCCGAGGCGGGCAAGAATATCCGTCCGCGCGGCTGCGATTTCACCGCAGACACGGTCTTACTGTGCACCGGGCGCAGGCTCGACGGCATGGCGCTGTCCCTGGCGGCGGCATCGGGGTTGGCGCAAGTATCGGTCGCGCGCGCGCCGCGCATCGCCATTCTCAGCAGCGGCGACGAATTGGCGGCGCCAGGGTCGCAGCCGACGCCCTATCAGATATTCGACTCCGGCACTTTCGGTATCGCGGGCCTGATCCAGTCCTGGGGCGGCGCACCCAACCGACTGGCGGTGGAAAAAGACGATGTCGGCGCCATTGCGCGCGCGGCGAAAGAGGGTCTACGCCACAGCGATCTCCTGGTGGTGATCGGCGGCGCCTCGGTCGGCGATCATGATCATGCCCGGCCGGCCTTGATGCGGCTGGGGCTTGCTCTGGCGGTGGAAAAAATTGCGGTGCGGCCCGGCAAGCCCACTTGGTTCGGCAAGGCGGGCCAAGGACTGGTGCTGGGGCTGCCCGGCAACCCCGCTTCGGCGCTGGCCTGCGCTAATTTGTTTCTGCGTCCCTTGATCGAAGCGATGCTGGGCCGCGATCCCCTGCAATGTGTCGCCACACGCCCCGCGCGGCTGACACATGGCCTTCCCGCCAACGGTCCGCGCGAACATTATTTGCGGGGCCGGCTGGATGTGGATGGGGAAGGGCGGCAAATCGTGCGCGCCTTCGAGGATCAGGATTCCTCCCTGGTCTCGATCTTTGCCGCAGCCAATGCCCTGATCCGGTTGCCCGCCGACGCCCTGGAGCAGCCGGCCGGGGCAATCGTCGATGTCCTGCCGCTGACTGGAGTCTGAAAAGCCGGATTTTGGCTTTGCCGCGCCGCTCTGGCGCCGCCGCCGGCTTTTGGCTATCGTTATATTCAAGTGACCATAACGATGGCGCTGAGCATGGATAATTCGACCACGGCTTCCGCGGCGGCGGTGCAAGCGCCGGAATTGGGCTCGGAGCGGCTGCGCTTTGACCGCGCCGAACTCGCGGGTGCTGTCGCCGATCTGGGCGTTCTTGTTCCCATCGCCGTGGCGCTGATCGTCAAAAACGGATTGTCGCCGACGGCGGTGCTTCTTCCGGCGGGAATTTTATATGTCCTGGCGGGCCTGCTTTATCGCTTACCGGTTCCGGTACAGCCCTTGAAAGCGTTTGGGGCGATTGCCATCGCCCAAGGATTTGGTTCTTCCGAAATTGCCGCCGGAGCGCTGTTGATGGGCGGCATATTTACCGCTCTGAGCGTTTCCGGGTTGATCGACCGCGTCGCGGAGGTTTTTCCCAAACCGATCATCCGCGGTGTGCAGCTGTCGGTTGGATTGCTGTTCTGTCAACTCGCCTGGAACCTGACGACGGCGCCGCCCACCGCATTCACGGATCATACGCGGCCGGTATGGTGGCTGTTGGGAGGCGGTGTGGTGGTCGCCGTGGCGGCGCTGCTTCTGCGCCGGCGCAATGTGGGCTTGCTCCTGATTGTGCTGGCGCTTATCGGCATGGTTCTGGCCTATCACGGGCCGCTGATATTCGGACCATCGGCAATCCACCTGCCGCAACTGAGCATGCCGGCATTTACTGCCGCCGCGGTCGCGCTCGTCTTGCCCCAGCTGCCGCTGACCTTCGCCAACTCCTGTCTTGCCACGGCTGACGCGGCCCGGACCTATTTTGGTTCCGCCGCCGAACGGGTATGGCCGGGCCGGCTGGCCTTGACCCTGGGGCTGGCCAATCTGGTTGCCGGCGGCATCGGTGGAATGCCGGTTTGCCACGGCGCGGGCGGGATGACGGCTCATCGCAGTTTTGGCGCCCGCACCGGCGGCGCTCCGGTCATGCTGGGAAGTGCCTTGCTGGTCCTCGGGATTGGCGTCGGCGCCAGCCTCACGACACTCTTGAGCGGCTTTCCACTGCCCATCCTGGCGGGATTGCTCGCCGTTGCGGGTTTGCTCCACATCGCCCTGTTGAGGGACTTGTCGGAGCCATTTCATTGGGTGTTGGCAATAGCAGTGGGCGTGATTGGCTTTTTGAGCAACCTCGCCATTGCCCTGACGCTTGCCTTGGCCGTGTGGTGGGGCGCCAGAGCGCTCGGGTTTCTGCAGACCCACCGCTAATGCGGGTTTTGCACGAGTTTTGAGGTGCTCCCCGGTCTCATTGTTATCGCTAACAATCAATCATAACGCTTTGGCGAACCAGGATTTTGCGCTTCCTGTTTTTCTGCCAGTATGCGCGCAACCATAAGAATTTTGGGGGGTACCGTGACCGGGCTTAGCATCGAAGACCGCCGCCGGGTGGAAGATATCGGCTTTATGACCTGCATGACCCTGGTGCTGCTGGGCAACTATGCCCAGACCGGTCATTTCGGCGGCCCCTTGGCCTATACGCCCTTCAATGTCGCCGCCCATCTGGCCGGGCCGGAACATGGCGGCATGGCTTACGACTATCGCCGCCCCAAACACCCCTTCGGCGACAAGTTCATGATGGCGGCGGGGCACAGCGTGCCCACCTGCTATGCGCTTTACATGATCCTGGGCCAGGCGCTGGAGCGGAAGTTCAAGCTCAGCGGCGACAAGCGCTATCATTGCGATCCCGAGGTCGCGATCCTGCCCATCGATGCGCTGGGCTTTCGCCGCGGCGCCGGCGCGCTCAAGAACCTGCTCGCCGACAATGGCCTGGCCGACGATCCCTTGTTCGCCCAGGCCAAGGCGCGCGGCATCAAGGCGCTCTCGGGCCATGCCGAAAGCATCGACGTCACCAATGACGTGAATGGCGGCCCGTCCGGCGTGGGTATCGCCACCGCCGCCGGCAAGGCGGCTTTCTGGGACATGGCGGGCGCGGTCAACACGCCCAAGATCATCGCCCTGGAAGGCGAATTCGCCATGACCGAAGGTCATGCCCAGGAACTCAAGACCCAGGCCTTGGCGCTGAAGGTCGGCAAGCGGCTGCGCGTCATCCTGTCGGACAACAATGCCGGTATTGACGATGTGCTGCTGGGCGGCGTCATCGACCGCAAATTCACCGGCTACAATCTGGTCGATCAGTGGACCTCTTATGGCTGGAACGTGATCACCATCGAGAATGGCGGCGATTACGGCCAGGTGATCGGCATGCTGGAAGCGATGGAAGCCATCGATCCGGCCGACAAGCGTCCGGTGATCGCCATCGCCAAAACCACCAAGGGCTATTGGCCCGCGGCGTCCAATGGACAGTTGACGCCGACCGTCAAGCAGATCGTCAGCTATCAAAGCCATCCTTATGGCTACAAGATGAATTCCGATTATTTCGTGGCCCTGGCCAGCACCTTTGAGGAGCGCTATGGCATCGAATTCGACGGCATCCGCAAGGGGCCGGTCGCCAACGAACGCGAGCGCCTGATCCAGTTCAAGACCAATATCGACAAGGTGATGTCGGTGTTCGAGCAGAACGGGCTGGGCGA
>CBHTTW010000098.1:0-8520 GCA_966096025.1 uncultured Alphaproteobacteria bacterium
GAGAACAGCTATGCCAGCGATTTCGCCGCCGTGCGCCGCGCCCGGCGCGCCGCCGAGGACGACGACAAGGTCGAAGTGTGGCGCGGCATGGACTGCATCTATTCCGAATATGAGTCCCGCAACCACGCCGCGGCGTGAAAATCAGATCGGCATCTTGCGCTTGGTGTGTTCGCGGCCCATCAGCACGGTTTCTTCCGATCCCACCATCAGCATGGCGCCGTCGCGGATCTGGTCCAGCACATAGTTGAATCCGCCGGGCGCGGGAGTCGCGGCATTCAGGTATTTGATATTGTGCCGATTGCACAGCGCCAGCACCTTGTCACGGATGGCGATCATTTTGGGAAATTTGGCTTCGTCGAAGCGGCTGCCGTCCAACGGCAAGCCGTCGAAACCATTGAGCCAGTAATTGTTATCGGTCGGCCCCCACTCCGCGAAGGAAATGCCCGGCACCGCCATCGAGGCCTCGGCATGTTCGTTCGAGAAAGTGTCCTCGATCTTGACCCCGAACAGGATTTCGCCCTTGGGATTGAGCGGCCACAGGTCGGCGATGCGGACATATTCGGCATTGTTCATGCCCCAGACCTTGTTGGCGACCCCGGCGCTGGCGCCGCGCAGGCCCTGGCGCGGCAGTTTGGCGACCCCGGGATAATCGAAGGGATAGCGGCAGGCCTGATGCGCCGCCACTTCCACCGCCTTCGGATCGCGGGCATGGCAAAGCTGAAGGCCCGTCACGCCCATGTCCAATATCTGTCCCAGCACCCAGCTGTTGGCCAGCATGTATTCCTCGCTCAGCCCCAGCACCGGACAGGTGACGAACACCACCGGAAAACGGTGGCCGCTGCGGGTTCCGCCGCCGTCGGCCAAGCCCTGCATGAAGTCGCGCAGTTCGCGCAAGTCGAACAGGTCGTGCTCCATGTCGTAATTGATCATGTCGGCCCAGCTCTTGCACATCGCCTTGCCGAGTTCATAAGAGTCCACCCCGCGCGTGGGCCGCACCGTGGTGTAATAGGCGGGCTGGCCGTCCTCCCACAGCTCGATCACCTTGTTGAAGCGGCGCGGCTTGTAATTGAGATCGACGAAGGACGTCTGTTTCCCGGAATTGATCGCCTCGCCCGGCCGCGTGCCGCCGAGATTTTCGCTGATGCGGGCTTGCGCTTTCGCCTCGCTCGCAAACCCCGCGCCGAGCCCCACACCAAGAGAGGCAGCGATGAATTCCCGTTTCTTCAGTTCCATGGCCGCGCCCCGCTATCTGCCTTAAGTCCAAACTGTCGTGGCCCGCGAATGCGGGCCATCCAGATGACGCCAGTGCTTTATCTTCAAGACAGTAACGAACCCAACTGGATGGCCCACACTCCGGTGGGCCATGACAAGGCGGAGGCGCGGCGACAACTAATTACTCGCCGTCTTTAGCGGTGCGGAGTCGGTGATATAGAGCTGCATCGTCAGGCTTATCTCTTCCTGCAGGCAATGCCCGGCATAGACTTTCTCGTTGCTGAGAATGCCCACCACGCAATGGGCATGCACCACCGGCTCGCCGTCCTTGTTGCGGACGATATTGCCGTTAAAGGCGGCGACTTCCATCTCCTCATCGATCCGCACCACCTTGAAGGCTTTCATGGGGCGATCGGACCAGCCGATCACCGCCTTGCCGAAGGCGCCGATGGCGGAAAAATGCGCCTTGGTCAGGTTGTTCTTGCGCGCGAAGTCCTTCAACCCCGCCGCCGGATCGTCGCCCTTCTGGAAGGTGATGTGGAAGGTGCGGGTCTGGGGCGAAAGCTCGGTCGCCTTCATGCCGGGGGCATGGCCGTCGCCGGGATCCTGGGGCGAAACCGCGTAATTGGGCGGCAAGGCCTCCTGGGCCAGGACCACGCCGGCAGCTCCGATCGCCGCCCCACCGATTAAAAGAGAAGCAAGAAGAAGCGTCCGCATGTGATCCTCCAATTTTCTTGGCGTTTTTAGTTATCGTTGAGGATGGGAATGTCCTTTACCGGCCGTCTGCCCGGCAGCGATTTCAGCCAGGCATAAATGTCCGCCACTTCCTGGTCCGACAATAGATTGACCGGATAGGGCGGCATGTCATTGAGGGGATAGCGGACCTGCCGCGTGAAAGCGGCATAAGGCAGCTTGGTCTGGGCCAGAATGGGCGCGGGGCCCGTCATCAGCCCGCCCTGCCCCACCCGGCCATGGCACTGAAAACAGCCGTCGGCGAGATAGACCTTTCTGCCATTGGCGGGATCACCCTTTGGCGCGGTTTGCGCCCAGGCTGGCACCGCCACGATCATCATCACGATAAGAGGAACGATCTTATTCATCGCCTACCTCACATCCGTGACGACATCGACCAGCGCCGGCTCGCCCTTGCGCACCACCGCCAGCGCCCGTTTCAGCGCGGGCGCGATGTCTTTGGCGCTGGTGATCGGGCCTTCGGCATAGACGCCCATGCTCTTGGCCATCATGGCGAAGTCGATATTGGGATCGGTGATGGTGGTGCCGATATGGGCATTGGTGACATTGCGGCCATGGCGGTTGCACATGGCCTGCAGATACATGACTTCCTGATGCCAGGCGCGGTTGTTGTGCATCACATAGAGAATGGGAATCTTGTGATGCGCCGCCGTCCATAGCGCGCCGGGCGAGAACATCAGATCGCCGTCGCCCTGGATGCAAACCGACAGCCGGCCATATTTGCGGTTGGCCAGGGCCGCGCCCAGCGACCCGGCGACATTGTAGCCGATGCCCGAGCCGCCCGACGATCCGATCCAGCGGTAATTCTTGTCGAACCGCCACAAACGGCGCGGCCAGGTGACGCGAATGCCGTTGCCCACCATCGACCAATCGTCATTCTTGATTTGATCGAACACTTCGGCGCACAGCCGCCCCAGGCTGATCGGGGTCATATCCCAGCCGATGGTGGCGTCGGACTTCCAATTCTCGATCATGGTATTGTGAATCTGGGCCAGCCGTTTGCCGCGCGCCTCGAAATTGGATTTGCGCCCCGCATCGGCCAATTTCTTCACTTCCTCGATCAAGGACGGCAAGGTCGCCTGGCCATCGGCGGCGATGCTGAGGTCGAGGGGCTGATAACGCGTGAAGTCCTGGTAATTGGAGCGGGGCGACAGGTCGCGCGCCGTGATGTTGATGATCTTGGCCCCCGGCTTGGTGATCGGACGGCTGCCGCGCTCGATGCGGTCACTGAGGGCATGGACGGTGTTGAAGAAGTCGTTGACCTCCAGGCCCAGGATCACATCGGCCTGGGCGAGCAGCGCCCCGCTGCGACCTGTATTATTGAGGCCATTCCGGGTGGGAAAGTTGGAACGCCCGCCGCTGTCCACCACCGGGCACTGCAGCACTTCGGCCAATTCGATCAGCCGGTCCATGCCGTCCTGGGTGCGCGCCAGACGGTCGGCGATGATCACCGGATTTTCCGCCGCCACCAGCAGGCGCGCGGTTTCCTTGACCGCGCCGCTATCGCCTTGCGGCGGCGCCACCCGCGCCACCGGCGGAATGCTCAGCGCCGCGCGGTTGGGAATGGCATTTTCCTGCAGCTCGCCGTCCACCGTCAAAAGCACCGGCCCGTAAGGCGGCGTCATGGCGATCTTGTAGGCGCGGATGGCGGATTCGGAAAAATGCTGCAGCGAACCGGGCTGGTCATCCCATTTGAGGAAATCGCGCACGATGACGGCGGGATCGATGGCGGAATGGGCATGCTCGAACCCGAACAGCCGCTTGGTGGTGTCCACCAGATTGCCCGCGATCACATAGACCGGCGCCTGGTCGCAATAGGCGTTGTAGAGCGCCATGGAGGCATGCTGCAGCCCGACGGTGGACTGCACCATCACCGCCAGCGGCTTGTTCTCGATCTTGGCATAGCCATGCGCCATCGCCACCGCGATTTCCTCATGCACGCAGCTGAGCAGTTCGGGTTCTTTGTTGCCGCCGTAATTGATGATGGCTTCGTGCAGGCCGCGAAAGGTCGAAGCCGGGGTCTGGGTGCAATAATCGAAACCGATGGTCTTGAGCACATCGACCATGAAATCGCCGCCGCTGGAGGTCTGCTGCTGGCCGTCGGGCGCGGGCGGCAAGGTCTCGCGGGCGATGTTGGGCGGCTGGGCGGCGGAGGCAGGCGCCGGTGTCTGTGCTGCGGCCGGTCCGGCGACCGAGGCACCCAGCGCAGCGCCAGTCGCGCCCGCGCCTTTCAGAAAACTGCGCCGTCCGATAGCGGCTTCACGCTTCGGTTTTTTGGATTCTTCCGACATCAAGCCCCCGCTTGCCCTCGGCGCTGTTGTCACGGCGCGCCGTCAGACGGGGAAACGATACACGAAGTCAGCGGCGATAAACCGGGATTTTCCTGTGTGCAGGTGCAGCAACACCCCAAACTGTCATTCCCGGCGAGGTGCGCGGTTAGCGCACCGAGGGAAGGGAACCCAGGTACCAAATACCGTCACGGTACCAGTCACCTGGGTCCCCTGCCCTTCGCGCCGCCAAGCGGCGCTCAGCCGGGGATGACAATTCGAGCAATCAATCCTTGATCGTGATCTTCTCCACATTCCACAGCGAGCACGAGCCCTTGTAGAGCACATTGTCGCCTTCGGCGTGCAGGGAGTGGATCAAACATCCGGTCTGGCCCTGGCCCAGGCTGGTCTGCGCCCAGCCAAGCAGCTTGCCGTCATGGTCCATGCGATAGAGCTTGCCGTCGCCTGCGCCGCTGTAAAGATATTTGGGCGTGTATTGAACCGTCCAAGGCTGGCCGATACCGGTAATGTATTTCTGGAAATTCAGGTCCATGTCGAAGACCTGGATGCGGTTGTTGTTGCGGTCCGCGACATAGACATGGCCGCCGCCCACGGTGATGCCGTGGGGAATTTTCATGTTCCCGTCGCCCTCGCCGTAAGTGCCGTAGGTCTTCTGCCACACCCCGTCCTTGGAAATCTTGACCACGCGGGAATTGTTGTAGCCGTCGGCGACATAGATGGTGCCGTCCGGCCCCCAGGCGACATCGGTGGGGCGGTTGAAGGTGCCCATCGCGCCCTTGGGATGCAGATCCTTGTCAATTTCGCCGCGCTCGACGAATTCTTCCCACCAGTCGATGGATTCCGGCTTGCGGCCCAGCACCATCTTGACCAGGCCGGTGGGATCGACTTTCACCACCGTGTTGGAACCCTCGTCCACCACCCAGACATTCTGCTCGGCATCGACGCGCACGGCATGGGCGAAGGAGGCGCCATAGGAATCCGGCAGCCATTCCTTGACGAACTGGTTGTTCTGGTCGAACTCGAACAGCTTGGCGGCATTGCCGCCGCGCGAGGAGCCGCCCCAGCCGGTGCGGGTGTAAACGAAAAGATGTCCCGCCTTGTTGCGCGACACGCCTTCGGTCTCGCCCAAAGTGTGATTGGCCATGCGCAGCGGCAGCACTTCCTCGCTGATGGAAAGTTTGGGCGCATTGGCCTCGATGGCCAGTTGCGCCTGGCGCGCGGCGGCGGCGGCGCGCTGCGCCTCCGTCTGGCTGCCTTGCGCCAGAACTTGCGTCGATGCGGCGGCCAAAAGGCCGAGCAGGATCAATGAGCGTCTCATGCGATTTCCCCCTTTATTGTCTGACTATTGCCCGTGTCGTTGCGGGCAAGCCTATGTCAGGAGCAAAGCCCGCGCCATGGTCCAAGGCGCAATGGAAAGCGCTGCCAGATGACAATTCGTCTATCCCATTGCGCGTAATTTCGCGTCAGGGCGCGTCAGCAGCCAGCCCATACAGGCCCCCGCCATCAGATCAAAGCCCGCGCAGAAAGACGGCCACCATACCGGCACCCCCGGATTGGCGATCAGATGGCCATGCACGAAATCGAACAGGCCGTGGCCGGCGAGCGCGGCCGCCACCAGCCAGGGGCTGGTCTTGAATCCGATCACCGCGGCGGCGGCGAACAAGGCCATGCCGGCAAGTTCGGGCGCCAATGCCTGCCCGCCCATCACCGCGAACAACACATAGTAATGCGCCACGATAATCGTGACGGTGGGATAGAAAGCCCGGTCCCGATCGAAACCGGACAGGCGTGCGAACAGCGTGACCGCGATGGCCAGCGCAATGCCGATGATCAATGCCATGATGCCCCCAAAATGCCGCCGGACCGGGCAGATCCCGGCCCGGCATGGCCCACACTATTTCGACTGGCAGCCGCAGCGGCAATCGCTTTGGCATTCAGTTTGACAGCCGCAGCCCTTCTCGCAGCCGCAATCATGTTTCTGCTTGCTGCAGAAGCAGGGCTCACAACCGCAATTGGTGCATTGGCAGGGATTGGAAACGTTCGTCATGGTGACCTCCTTGGTCTTGGTTGATGACGAACAGGGGTATAGGGTATGTACCATGGTACGGAGTCAAGTATGCCAAATCCGGTAAAAGTAATGACGATTGCCAAATTGGCCCGCGCCGCCGAAGTGGGTGTGGAAACAGTACGTTACTACCAGCGCCGGGGGCTGATGCCGGTGCCCCGGGCCGGTGGCGGCACCGCTTTCCGCCATTATGACGACGGGCATCTGCAGAGACTCATGTTCATCCGCCGGGCCCAGGCCGCCGGCTTCACCCTGGAAGAGATCAAGGAGCTGTTGTCCCTGGACCGCACCCGCGACCGCGCCCGCATCAGGGTTCTGGCGGGCGCGCGCCTGGACGCGCTGGCGCAACAGGCCAGGGAATTGGAAGAGGCGCGCCGCTCGCTGCAACGGCTGCTGGGCGTCTGCCAGGGCTCCAATCGCGGCCCCTGCCCGATCATCGAGGCCTTCAGTCCGCCTTCGGATCGATAGCCGCCACCATTGCGGCCACGGCAGCGGCGCGGCTGAGGCCACTGCCCTGCGTCAGGGACCGCCAGGTGAAAAAATTCAGCGCCAATTGCAGCAGGGCGCGTTGCCTGGCATTCAACTTCGCGCCCAGCACCTGGTGATAAGCGGCGAAAAACGGGCCATAGCGCAACTCGCTGACTTCCTTGACCAGCGCATGCTGTTCCATGTCGCGCATGACACAGCTCAGCAATCCGGCATTGCGTTCATACCAGGTGTAGATCGCCCCCAGCCCAACCCGCAGCCGCTCATGCCGGTCGGCGATGCCGCGCCACGGCGCCGCCTCCGGCATGGGATCGCGCTCGACCGACAGGCCGGAACAGGCCATCAGCAGGCTGCGCTCGTCGGGAAAATGGGCATAGAAAGTGTGGCGCTGCACCCCCGCCGCTTCCGCCACCATGCTGATGGTTGTGTGGGCGGGGCCGACGGTGCCGTGAAGCTTCACCGCCGCCTCGACAATGCGCAGCCGGGTTTCGGCTTGGCTCTGCGCCCGGCGTTTGAGGGTATAGCTGCGTGCCATTTATTTCATTGCACTATCATGTGTATTGAATATTGACAAGGACAAAATAATTCATTACACGCGCCTGTATCGCCAATTTATGGGAGAAGGGCCATGCAAACCAAGGTCACCGAAATCGCCGACGGCATCTTCCGCCTTTCCACCTTTGTGCCCGATATCGCCCCGCCCGCCGGTTTTGTCTTCAACCAGTTCCTGATCCAGGGCGATGAGCCGCTGCTGTTTCACACCGGCCCCCGCAAAATGTTTGCCGCCACCCGCGCTGCCCTCGCCCGCGTCATGCCGCCGGAAAAACTGCGCTGGATCAGCTTCGGCCATTTCGAGGCCGATGAATGCGGCGCCATGAATGAATGGCTGGCCGCCGCGCCCCGGGCGCAGGCCGCCCATGGCCAGATCGGCTGCATGGTGTCCCTGGCCGATATGGCCGACCGCCCGCCGCGCGCCCTGAACAATGGCGAGATCCTGGATCTGGGCGGCAAGCGCGTCCGCTATATCGACACGCCGCACACGCCGCATGGCTGGGATGCCGGCCTGCTGTTCGAGGAAACCACCGCCACCCTGCTGTGCGGCGATCTGTTCACCCAGTTGGGCAACACGGAACTGACCCATGCCGACATTGTCGGACCCGCCATCGCCGCCGAGGACATGTTCCAGTCTTCCAGCCTCAATCCTCACATGGGAACAACCATTCGCGATCTTGCCGAATTTGCCCCCCGCACCCTGGCGCTGATGCATGGCCCCACTTTTTGCGGCGACGGCGCGGCGGCCTTGCGCGCCTTGGGCGACGATTACGACCGCCGCGCACGAATGCACGGCATCGCAAAAGCGGCCTAGTTAAAGCCCCGTGCCGCGAATGGTGCTGCTGCCCAGCTGGCGGATGGCGGGCATGACACTGTCGAACCAGCGCCGGGGGCGGACCCGCTGGGGCTGCGCGCCCGAGACCGTGCCTTCATAGGCTTGCGGCGCCTGCGCCTGCTCTATCGTCCATTCCACCGAATGCCAGCGCATATAGGCGCGCGCATCCCCCTTGCGCCAGGAGGCAAAGGCATAGTCGCGCGCCATGTTGCGGGCATCCTTGCCCCATAGCCGCACCATGGATAGCGCGAGTTCGTTGGTGCTGGCGGGTACGGGATCTTCTGGGAGCATACCGGCACAATGCCTGACGCAGCCCACGGTTCCAGCGT
>CBHTTW010000099.1:0-8457 GCA_966096025.1 uncultured Alphaproteobacteria bacterium
CGGACAAAGTCGTGCCGGTGGTGAACAGCATCCAGACGATGCCCGCCAAGGCCGCGGGCAGGGCGGTGATGATCACAAAGGGATCGGTCCAGGACTGGAAATTGACCACGATCAAAAGATAGATCAGCACCACCGCCGCCAACAGGCCGTAGAACAATCCGGAAAAAGCGGTGTTCATGGTCACCGCCTGTCCGCGAAGCGTGACGGTGGCGCCGCGCGGCAGGAATTTCTTGTTGGCGTCGATCACCTTTTGCACGTCGCTGGAGACCGCGCCCAGATCGCGATCCTGGATGGTGGCGAACAGGTCGATGGTGGGCATGATATTGTAATGCGTCACCAAGGTCCGGCTCTGGCTGCGGCTGATGTTTGAGAGTCCGCCCAATATCTGTGCGCTGTTGCCCGCAGGACCGGTCACCGGCAGGTTCTGCAGCGCCTGCAATGAACTGAGTTTGTATTCCGGCGTCTGCGCCGTCATGAAATACGAGACGCCGTTCTTGGGATTGAGCCAGAAGTTCGGCGCTGTTTGTGACGTGCCGGCCAGGCTGGTGGCCAGCGCGTTGGTGACGTCGCGCTGGGTCAGGCCCAGCTGCGCCATGCGGCCCCGGTCAGCGTCGACCTGAAGCTGCGGCTGGCTGCTGGATTGCTGCATGCGGGCATCCACCAGGCCGGGCACCTTTTTGATCTCACGCAGAATGCGCAGGGCATAGGCTTCCGTTGCATCGAGATTGGTGCCGGTTACTTGAATGTCCAGCGGCGCCGGCGCGCCGAAGTTCAGGATCTGGCTGGTGATGTCGGGCGGCGGGAAGGAAAACGTCACGGAAGGGAAAATTCGCGGCAGTCTTTCCCGCAGGGTGCGGACATAGTCCGCGGTGCGGCCATGGCCCGGTTTCAGGGTGATGAACATGTCGGCATCCTGCAGGCCGATGGTGCCGGTATTGTTATAGATCATGTTGGTCGGGCTCTGGTTGAGACCGACATTGTCCACGATGGTGGCCAGTTCGTTGCGGGGAATGACGCGGCGAACCTCGCGGGCGATATTCGCCACGATCTGGGTTGTGTCCTCGACCCGGGTGCCGGCGGGCGTGCGGGCGTGCAAGGTGATCTGGCCCGAATCCACGCTGGGGAAGAAGTCCTGTCCCAGGAACGGCACCAGCAGCAAGGAGGCGATCACCCCGGCAAGAAAGCCGAACACGAATTTGCGGCGCTTGGTCATGGCCAGTGCCAACAGGTTGCGATAGCTCTCGCGCATGTCGGCGAAGCTTTTCTCAAACCGTTTCTGAAGCCGGGCGAACATGTTGTTGCCCAGCGCGGCATGCTCCTCGGAATGGAGCTTGAGCAGGTAGAGCGCCAAGGTCGGCACCAGGGTGCGCGACAGGATGAAGGAGGCGATCATGGCGAACACTACCGCCATCGCCATGGGCACGAACAAAAAGCCCGCCACACCCTTCAGCGAGAACATCGGCACAAAGGCGACGCAGATGCAAAGCAGAGAGACAAAGGCGGGCTGGGCGATCTGGCGCGCCCCATCCATGATGGCGTCATAGACGCTCTTGCCGTGCTCCAAGTGCCAGTTGATGTTTTCGATGGTGACGGTGGCGTCGTCCACCAGGATGCCCACCGCCAGCGCCAGCCCGCCCAGGGTCATGATGTTCAAGGTCTGACCCGTGGCCCACAATCCCATCAAGGCCACCAGGACCGCCAGCGGGATGGAGGTGGCGATGATCACCGTGGAACGCCAGCTTCCCAGAAAGAACAGGATCATCAGGCTGGTGAGGCCGGCGGCGATGACGCCTTCGCGCGCCACGCCATTGATGGCGGCCTTGACGAACAGGGATTGGTCGGAAAGTACATCGATCTTGAGGGCTTCCGGTAGTTCGGTTTTGAGTACCGGCAGCAGATTCTTGACGCCGTTCACCACATCGATGGTGGAGGCCTGGCCGTTCTTGAGCACGGTCGACAGGACGGCGCGCGCACCGTCCACATGCACAATATTCTGCTGCACCGAATTGCCGTCACGGACATGCGCCACGTCTCGCAGGAAGACCGTGCCGCCATTGACGGTTTTCACCGGCATGTCGTTCATCATTTCCAGAGTGTCGGCGGCGTTGTTGAGCTTCACGACATACTGGTAGCTGCCGATCTTGATATTGCCTGCTGGGACGATCTGGTTCTGGTTGGCGAAAGCGGTCTGCACATCGGTGGCGGACAGGCCGCGCGCCTGCATGGCGACGGGATCCAAATCGATCTGGATGGAGCGGAATTTTCCGCCATAGGAAAAGGGCACCGCCGCCCCATACACCGTGGTCAGGCGCGGGCGGGCGAAATTCTGCGACTGGTCCAGAACCTGCTGTTCCGACATCGAGGTCGAGGAAAAGGCCATCTGCAGCACCGGCACGGTGGAGGCGCTGAGGTTGATGATGAATGGCGGCTGGGTGCCTTGCGGCATCATGCGGACGGAGGTCTGGGAGGAAGAGGTGACCTGCGCGGTGGCCAGGCGGATGTCCACATTGGGCTGGAAATAGATTTTGATGATGCCCAGTCCCGGCATGGACTGGCTCTCGGAATGCTCCACGTCGTTCACATTGTTGGAGAGGAAGCGCTCATAACTCGCCACGATCCGCGCTCCCATCTCGTCGGGCGACAGGCCCGCATAGCTGAAAGCCACGCCGACCACCGGTATGCCGATATTGGGGAAAATGTCGGTGGGGGTGCGCACCGCCGCCAACGGCCCGAAGATCAGGATCATCAGGGCCATGACGATAAAGGTATAAGGCCGGTCCAGCGCGACCTTGACCAACCAGGTCATCGTTCCGATTTCCCCGGAAGCATGTTCGTCATTGCAAACTCTTGGCCGTTTTCCCCAATTGGTGGGACTATACCGGCAAATACCGGCTTGGCACCGCTGTCGTTGTCGCAAAGCGTCGCGGGGCGCCGCCTCGGGCGCCGCTATATTCCATAGAAATTATAGGGTATTATGGACCATGATCTCCCAAAAAGCCCGTTATGCCCTGCGCGCCCTGCTGTTTCTGGCTGCCCGGGGGGATGCCGACCCCGTCCAGATTTCCGAAATCGCCGAGAGCGAGAAGATTCCGCGAAAGTTCCTGGAAGCCATCCTGCTAGAATTGAAAAAAACCGGCATAGTGCGCAGCCATCGCGGCCGTTCCGGTGGCTATTCCTTGGGCCGGCCGGCCAAGGATATCAGCTTCGCCGATGTCTTGAGGGTCACGGACGGCCCCCTGGCCCTCAGTCCCTGTGTTAGCGTCATGGCCTATCGCAAGTGCGATGATTGTTTCGAGGAGTCGATTTGCGCCATCCGCAAAGCCCTTCTGGCCGCCCGCGATGCCACCGCAGAAATCCTGGAATCCAGGAATTTGGCGGCCGCCGCGCAACAATTGCGCCGTTCAGGCGCTTTATAAACATCTCTAATTGTGTGGCTTTTCCCGATTTTGCAGAAATGTCTTAAATTCCTATTGACCAGATAGAGATTTAGAGGAATTATGGGCCCGTTGGGGCCCCAAAAAGGCTGTTGGGAGATTTTCGGGGTTTTCGATGCATCGCGTTCCACTTTCCATTCTCGCCGGTGCGGCGTTGATCGCCCTTTCGGCCACCGCTTTCGCGGCGCCCAAAAAGCCCGCATCCCCGCCACCGTCCGATCCCCGCATCGGCCTCTTGGAACAGCAATTGCGCGATATCCAGCTGCAATTGGCGCAGATCAAGAAGACGCAGGAAGACAGCGACACCAGCGGCGCGGTGGCGGATCTGAAGCGCAGCACGCAGTATGCCGACATCAACAAACGCCTGGACGCGCAGAACAAGACCGCAATCGACAATGGCCGCTTGACGGTTTCCAGCTCCAATGGCGCCTTCAGCCTTTCGCTGCGCGCCCTGATGCAATTCGATGTCGGCTACTTCGCGCAGGGGCGAAATCCTCCCAGCGTCGACCTCAACAGCGGCACCAATTTCCGCCGCGCCCAGCTCGGTTTCCAGGGCACCGCCTTCAAGGACTGGTCTTACAATTTCCTCTATGATTTCGGCGGTTATGGCGTGGAAGGCCGCGGCTATATCTATAACGCCTATATCCAGTATGACGGCCTGAAGCCGTTCGGCATCCGTGTCGGTGCCTATACACCTTTCGAGGGTCAGGAAGACCAGACCGGTTCGGGCGATCTGTTTTTCCCCGAGCGCGCGACCGCAGTCGATGTAGCGCGCGGTATCGCCGGCGCGCCCAGCCGCGAAGCGATCAGCATCTTTGTGCAGGAGGACAACTATCATGTTGCCCTGTCCTACACCGGCAAAAAGACCGGCGACGGCACTTCGACAGGCGCTTCCATAGGTACTTTCGATGCGCAGCAATCCATCATTGGCCGCGCCGCTTGGCTGGCCGTCAGCTCGCCGGACCTGAAGTGGCTGGTCGAAGGTCATGTCACCGAAGTGCTGAAATTGTCTGATGCCACGGCCAGCCCCGCTGCCACTGGAATTCGTTTCAGCAATGGTCCCGAAGTTGGGGTGGATGCCAGCAAGACGGTGGATACCGGCACTATCGATGCCAATCATGCCCGCGAATTCGGTTTTGAAAGTGCCGCCACCTATTCCGGTTTTTACGGCCAGGGCGGCTGGTTCCGCTATCAAATCGACCGCCGCCTGGCTGTTCCCAATCCGGAATTCGATGGATGGTATGCCTTCCTTGCCTATTCATTGACCGGCGAGCAGCATCCCTACGATCCCACCACTGCCAGCTTCCGCAATTTGCGTCCTGCAAAGCCGCTGGGCACGCCGGGCGGCTGGGGCGCCTGGGAAGTGCTGGCGCGCTACAGCAGTATCGATCTGGATTATCAGCCCTTTGTGGCCGCGGCCGCAGGCGGCATTGCGGGCGGTCAGCAGAATGTCTGGACCATCGGGTTGAACTGGTATCCCAACAACGCGGTCAA
Organism: uncultured Alphaproteobacteria bacterium; assembly: GCA_966096025.1. GTDB lineage: Bacteria > Pseudomonadota > Alphaproteobacteria > Micropepsales > Micropepsaceae > Rhizomicrobium. The sequence goes on from CBHTTW010000099.1 coordinate 4,929, forward strand.
GTTCCAACTCAACTACGACAATCTTCAGGTCAATCACGTCAACGCGCCGGCGGGTGACATCTCCGCCAATGCTGTTGTGTTGCGCAGCCAGATTGCTCTTTAAAGGAACAAGAAAGATGAAACGCATTCTTTCTCTTGTTGTGGCCGCGGGCCTCTTCTCAGCCACAACTGCGCAAGCTGATGTGACCTTGCTCAATGTCAGCTACGATCCCACCCGCGAGCTGTACAAGGATCTGGAGACGGCCTTTGCCGCCAGCTACAAGGCCGACAAAGTCATCATCAAAACTTCCAATGGCGGCTCGGGCGCGCAAGCCCGTGCCGTGATCGATGGGTTGCAGGCCGATGTTTTGACGCTTGCCTTGGCCGCCGACATCGATGCGGTGTCCAAGAACGGCAAGCTGTTGCCCGCCGATTGGCAGAAGCGCCTGCCGGACAATTCCGCGCCTTACACCTCGACCATCGTGTTTCTGGTGCGCAAGGGAAATCCCTGGAAGATCAAGGACTGGAACGATCTGGTGAAGGGCGGCATCCAGGTGGTGACTCCCAACCCCAAAACCAGCGGCGGCGCGCGCTGGGCCTATCTGGCGGCCTGGGCCTATGCCGAGAAGGGGCCGGGCGGTAACGCCCAAAAAGCCAAGGATTTCGTGGCCAATCTCTACAAGCATGTGCCGGTGCTGGATACCGGCGCCCGCGGCTCGACCACCACCTTCACCAAGCGCGGCATCGGCGATGTGCTATTGTCCTGGGAAAATGAGGCGCACCTCGCATTGAAGGAGACGCCCGGCGAATATGAAATCGTCTATCCCTCGCGTTCGATCTTGGCGGAGCCGCCGGTGGCGGTGGTGGACAGGAATGTCGACCGCCACAAGAGCCGCGCCGCCGCCGAGGCGTTCGTGAAGTTCCTCTACACCCCCCAGGCGCAGGAGATCGAAGCCAGGAATTTCTATCGTCCGCGCAACCAGGAGATCGCGGCGAAATACAAGAACCAGTTTCCCAGCATCCCGCTCGCCACCATCGACGGTGATTTCGGCGGCTGGATCAAGGCGCAGACCAGCCATTTCGGCGATGGCGGCATTTTCGACCAGATTTATCAGCCCGGAAAATAAGCCAGGCTGAACAGGCATCTTCATTCAAACCTCCGGGACCCGTCATAAAAATGGCAGGTTCCGGAGTTTCCTTGTGGGAACAATGAGTGCGATAGGACTAAAGTTTGCGCCTCTTAAAACACGGCATGTGTTGCCGGGCTTTAAACTGTCGCTGGGCTTCACGCTGTTTTATTTGACCAGCCTGGTGCTGATCCCGCTGCTGGCGCTGGTGCTGCGTCCCGCGAGTTTGGGGCTGGAAGGTTTTTGGGCGGCGATTGCCACGCCGCGGGTATTGGCCAGTTTGCGCCTGTCTTTCGGCACGGCACTGGCGGCGGCGATCATTGATTCCATTTTCGGCTTCATCATCGCCTGGGTTCTGGTGCGCTATCGTTTTCCAGGCAAGCGGCTGTTGGATGCGGTGATCGATCTGCCCTTTGCCTTGCCGACCGCGGTTGCCGGCATCGCGCTTTCGACCCTCTATGCGCCCAATGGCTGGATCGGCTCGCTGCTGATCAGCCATGGCATCAAGATCGCCTACACGCCTTGGGGTGTGCTGGTGGCGATGGTCTTTATCGGCTTGCCATTCACGGTGCGAACCGTGCAGCCGGTGCTGAGTGAGTTGGGTTTGGAAATTGAGGAAGCCGCCGCCACCCTGGGCGCGACCCGGCTTCAGACCATCGCCCGCGTGGTCCTGCCGATGCTGATGCCCGCCATTCTCACCGGCGCGGCCATGGCCTTTGCCCGCGGCGCGGGCGAGTATGGCTCGATCATTTTCATCGCCGGCAATATTCCCGCGGTCAGCGAGATCGCGCCGCTGCTGATTGTCACAAAGCTCGAGCAGTATGATTACGCCGGGGCCGCGGCCATCGGCGTGGTGATGCTGGCGGCCAGCTTTGTGATGCTGCTGGCGCTCAATGGCCTGCAAAGCTGGGCGGCAAAACGCAGATGAGCGCCAAATTCCGCAAACCCACCGAGGATCCGATTTGGCTCAAGGCGCTGTTGGGCGGCTTGGCATTCGGGTTCATAGCCGTGTTGCTGTTGTTGCCGCTGGTGCTTGTGTTCAAGGAAGCCCTGGCGCACGGCCTGTCGGCCTTTTGGGCGACAATGACCGAGCCTGACACAATGGCCGCGGTGCGGCTGTCCCTGACGGCGGCGGCCATCGCGGTGCCACTCAACACGGTTTTCGGTATTTCCGCAGCCTGGGCGATCGCCAAGTTCGATTTCCCCGGCAAGACCTTCCTGGTGACCTTGATCGATTTGCCTTTCTCGGTTTCGCCGGTGGTATCAGGCCTGATCTATGTACTGGTGTTCGGCGCGCAGGGCTGGTTCGGAGCCAGTCTTGCCGATCACAATGTTCGTATTCTCTTTGCCTTGCCCGGTATCGTGCTGGCGACCATTTTCGTCACCTTCCCCTTTGTCGCGCGCGAGTTGATCCCCCTGATGGTGGACCAGGGCCGCGATGAAGAAGAGGCCGCGGCCACTTTGGGCGCCACGGGTTTTCAAACCTTCCTGCGTGTCACCCTGCCCAATATCAAGTGGGGCCTGCTTTACGGCATCTTGCTGTGTAACGCGCGTGCCTTGGGCGAGTTCGGTGCCGTATCGGTGGTATCGGGACATATTCGCGGCGTCACCAACACCATGCCGCTCCATGTCGAGCTGCTCTACAACAATTACGATTATGTCGGCGCCTTCGCGGTGGCCGCCCTGCTGGCGATGCTGGGGTTGGTCACGCTGGTGCTGAAATCACTGCTGGAATGGCGCTATGCGGACGAGCTGGCCGCAATGCACCGGCACTAGGAGAAAGCCATGTCCTTGACCGTCGACTCCGTTGCCAAGAAGTTCGGGCGCTTCCCCGCCCTGAACGGCGCCAGCTTCATCGCGCCCCAGGGCGGCTTCGTGTCGCTGCTGGGTCCGTCCGGCTCGGGCAAGACCACCTTGCTGCGCATCCTGGGCGGCTTGGAATTCGCCGACAGCGGCAGTGTGCGTTTTGCCGACCTGAACTGGCTGGACATGCCGGCGCGCACCCGCAATGCGGGTTTTGTCTTCCAGCAATATGCATTGTTTAAGCACATGACCGTGGCGGACAATATCGCCTTCGGCCTTCGGGTGCGGCCGCGTGGCACCCGTCCTGCAAAAGATGCGATCAATAGCCGGGTCAAGGAATTGCTCGATCTGGTGCAATTGCCGGGCCTGGAAGGCCGCTATCCCAGCCAGCTGTCCGGCGGCCAGCGCCAGCGTGTGGCGGTGGCGCGTGCGCTGGCAATCGAGCCGCGCATGCTTTTGCTGGATGAGCCCTTCGGCGCCCTGGATGCCAAGGTGCGCAAGGAACTGCGCGCCGATCTGCGCCGCATCCACGATCACACCGGCGTCACAACAGTGTTCGTCACCCATGACCAGGAAGAAGCCTTCGCGGTGGCCGATCTGGTGGCGGTGATGAAGGACGG
>CBHTTW010000100.1:0-8442 GCA_966096025.1 uncultured Alphaproteobacteria bacterium
CCGACTCCTGCAGATAGGTCGAGACCAGCCCGTCATTCTGCATCCGCCGCATCAGGGGGTAGATGGTGCCTTCGCCCATGCCCACCGCCTCGGCCATGCGGCTGGCAATGTCATAGGCGTAATTGTCGCCTTTGGAGAGCAGCGCCAGCACGCACATCTCCAACACGCCTTTTTTGAGCTGGATTTGCAGGGATTCGACCATGAGCTATTGTCTATCACACGGTACCTTGTCTTGCAAGATACTATTTTGCCGTTTTCCGGTTTTTAGGCCTTTGGCGGGTAAAAACCGGCTATGGCCCTGGCAAATGTCCTGAAAACCAAACTGACCAGCCTGGCGGCGCGCCGTCTGGCGGGCCGTCCGGCGCGGCTGGCCGGGCACAGGCCGGTGGCCAGCATCACCTTTGACGATTTTCCCAAGAATGCCTGGGCCCAGGGCGGGCCCGTGCTGGCCCGTCATGGCGCCCGCGCCACTTATTATACCGCCGGCGGCTTTTGCGGCCGCGCGGTTGAGGGGGTCCAATATTATGACGTCCAGGATCTGAGCGAGCTGGCGGCGGCGGGCCATGAGATCGGCTGCCACGGTTTCGGCCATCAGCCGGTGCCCGATTTGAGCGAGGCGGAGCTCGTCGCCGACACCAGGCGCAACCGGGAATTTCTCAGCAGCTATCTGAACGGCAAGCCGCCGGTCAGTTATGCTTTTCCCTTCGGCCGGGTCAGTGTGCGCAGCAAGCGCTTCTATGCGGCGCAATTTCAATCCGCGCGCGGAACCCATGCCGGCATCAATATCGGCCGGGTCGATCTGGCGCAGCTCAATGTCATCTCGCTGGAAATGCGCTGCTGGAATGAGAGAGCGATCGAAACCGCCATTCATCGCGTGCTGCACAGCCATGGCTGGCTGATCCTTCATACCCATGATGTGTCGGACAATCCGACACGCTATGGCAGTACGCCCAAGATGCTGGACTGGGCGCTGGGCAAGGTTGCCGCGGCGCGGATCGAAATCCTGCCGATGCGCGAAGCACTGCCGGTGGCGCTAGGACTTTAAAGCCTTTTCGCGGATCGCCGACAAAGTGGTGATCGGTGTGATGCCTTCCGTGTCGAACTTCACATGGATGATGGAGGGCAGGCCGCTTGCCTGCGCCGCCAGGAAAGCGGGCGTGAAATCCGCTGTCTTCTCCACCGTCGCGCCGAAACCGCCAAAGCTTCTGGCCATGGCGGCGAAGTCGGGATTGACCAGGTCGGTGCCGCTGACCCGGCCGGGATATTCGCGTTCCTGATGCATGCGGATGGTGCCCAAAGTGGCATTGTCGAACACCAGCACAATAATCGGCAGCCGGTATTGCACGGCGGTGGCGAATTCCTGGCCGTTCATCAGGAAATCGCCGTCGCCATTGATGGCAAGCACGGTACGCTGCGGATAAAGCGCTTTCATCGCAATCGACGCAGGCACGCCATAGCCCATAAAGCCGCAGATCGTCGCCATCTGGGTGCCCAAGCGGCGAAAGCGATAGAAGCGGTGAATCCAGCCCGAATAATTGCCCGCGCCGTTGCAGAGAATGGCATCGACCGGCAAATGTCCGCGCAGCCAGATCATGATCTCGGACAGATTGACGGCGCCGGGCTGGGGCAGGGCTTGCTCGGACCATGCCAGATACTCCTGGCGCGCGGCACCGACATTGCCGGAGGCGCGGCGGGGTTTGAGCTTGTCCAGCGCGGCGGCGAAAGCCTGCGGCGCGGCATGGATGCCCAGATGCGGGCGATAGACCCGCCCGATTTCCTCGGCCCCGGGATAGGCATGGACCAGCTTCATCTTGGGCACGGGAATGTCGAACAGGCTATAGCCTTGCGAGGTCAGTTCGTTGAGCCGCGCGCCCGCCGCGATTACCAGGTCGCTCGCCTTCACCCGCGCCACCAATTTGGGGTTGGCGCCCAGGCCCAGATCGCCGGCGTAATTGGGATGGGCGGCATCGAACAGATGCGCCCGGCGGAAAGACGTGCAGACCGGCACGCCAAAGCGTTCGGCAAAGCCTGCCACGCTCGCCAAAGCCGTTTCGCTCCAACGTCCTCCGCCCAATATGAGCATCGGCCGTTCGCTCACGGCCAATAAGTCTTCCAGCTCGGCCATCTGGGCATCGCCGGGCGCGGTTTCCAATGTGTCGACAAAAGGCGCGTCGGGCGAGTTCGAAGGCAGAGGCAAGACATCATGCGGCAGCGACAGCACCACCGGACCCTGGCGGCCCGCCAAAGCGGTGGCGAAGGCGCGCCCCACCATTTCGCCCATGCGATCGGGTTCGTTCACTTCCGCCACCCATTTGGCTAATCCGCCGAAAAAGGCGCGGTAGTCCATTTCCTGAAAGGCGTCGCGGCCGCGATTTTCCCGCTCCACCTGGCCCACGAACAGGATCATGGGCGTGGAATCCTGCTGGGCGATATGGACGCCGCCGGAAGCATTGGTGGCGCCGGGCCCGCGGGTGACAAAACAGATGCCCGGCCGCCCCGTCTGCTTGCCCCAGGCTTCCGCCATCATCGAGGCGCCGCCTTCGTTGCGGCAGACGGTTATGGCGATGCCGCTGTCATGCAAGGCATCCAGCACCGGCAGATAGGATTCGCCGGGGACGCAAAAGATGCGGCTGACACCTTGGATGCGCAGTTGGTCCACCAGCACCTGTGCGACGGTGCGGGTGGCGGTCTTGTTTTGAATGTTCATCCAAAAACGGCTTTCTCGGTATAGGCGAGGTCACCGAGAATGGGACGGTACGGTCCCTTGAAGTAGCGCGGCTCCCTGCCTTCCTCATAGTGCGACAGCCGCGTTTCCATGTCACCGTCAATCAGGAAGCCCAGGGAACCGCGGGGCAGGAAATGCCGCGCCAAAGCGGGGGCGCAGCGGCGCAGATCCTCGGCGCCGCGGCAGAACATGACCTCCATCACCTCGACCGAAGGCTTGTCCAGGCGATAGGGCTTGAGCACGAAGGGTGAAACAATTCCGTCCTTCTCGACCACCAGGCTGATCCAGCCCATCTCACGATGGTCGCGCAGCAGCTGTGCCTCGGCCAGATCGTCCGGGATGATCTCGCTGACCGTGCCCCGTCCCGGCCAGGCGAACACCATGCTGCGGCCGAAATTGTAGGGCGTGAAGCCTTGCGCCTGCAGCACGCGCCAATTGTGCGGCGAAGGCGAGGCATCGAGATAGGTGACATGCTTGAGCCGGGTCGCGGCGCAGAGCAATTGGCCTTCATGACCGCTCCATTGCGGATCGACATAACAGCTCGACAGGTTGGAGAGGATTTTCTCGCCGCGTTTTGAGGAAATCAGCAAGGCCGCGCCCACCGGCCCGAAGCGGCCTTCGAGCAGATAGCCGTAGCGCGGCAGTTCATCGACCGCCGGAAGGGTCTTCCAGCGGGCGAAACCGCGCATCCAGTAATCGCGGTTGGAGCGCGAAAAACCACGGGTCAAAAGATCGGCGATACCGTCCAGATCGCTTTCTTGGATCTGGCGGCAGCGGGCACGGCTGGCTTGGGGATCGATACTCACGCGGCGGTCGCAAAAAAGCCCCAGAGATTTATGCGCCCTTTGCCATTATCGGATTGTTAACGCGCTCCGGCTGCGAAAAAGGCGGCAAGTTGCACGCCCGAACGGTTAACGCATACCCGCTTCGGGTCGGGTATTGCGCCGAGAATCTGTTAATCCCCGCCCCCCTAGGATCGCCACGCCTCGCAATTTCCAAGGCGTTCGATGCGCGACGGGATGCTTACAGTGCACAGCTTGTGGCAGGCGGCCCGATGAGCGGGGTCGAACAGTTCCTGCTGGGCAGCGGCCGCAACCGCTCCGCCATCCATGTCGGGCTGGTCAACAACATGCCCGATGCGATGCTGCGCACCACCGAACTGCACTTCGCGCGCCTGCTCAAGGACGCGGCCGGTCCGCTGGATGTCCGGCTGCGCCTTTTTTCCTTGCGCTCCATGCCGCGCGGTGCGCAAGCGCGCGGCCGCATGGCCGGATTCTATGACGATGCCGCCTTTCTTGAGGCCGCCGAACTCGATGCCTTGATCTTCACCGCCGCCGCGCCGGCCGCGGGCGATCCCCGCCAGGAACCTTATTGGGCGGAACTCACCCAACTGATCGACTGGGCCCAGACCGGCACGCTTTCCACCCTCTTTTCCGGGTTCGCGGCCCAGGCTGCCGTGCTGCATCTGGACGGCATCGCGCACCGCCCGCTGGCGCGCAAACTGTGCGGCGTTTATGACAGCCGCCGGGTCGAGGACGATCCGTTGTTCTTCAACGCCGATGCCACCATGCCGGTGCCGCATGCGCGCAGCTGCGATATTGCCGGGGATGATCTGGCCGCCAAGGGCTATCGCGTGCTGGCGCGGCTGGTGAACCAGGGCGATGGCGACGGCCAGGCCGACATCTTCACCCGCGAGCCGCCCGGTTCCAGCCAGTTTGTTTTTCTCCAAGGCCATCCGGAGTATGACCCCACCAGTCTGGGGCGGGATTATCTGGGCGACATGGCGCGCTTTCTGAAGGGCGAAACCGTCCAGCGCCCCCAAATTCCGGAATATTATTTCGACCGCGCCACCGAAAACCTGCTGACCGAAATGGGCGCGAAGGGCGATTTCAACCAGTATCAGGATGTGGTGCTGAGCGCCTTGCCGCGACAGCTCTGGCGCGGCAGCGCGGTACGTTTGATCGGCAATTGGCTGCAGCTGGTGGCCGCCGCCAAGGCCCGCCGCGCGACGTCCAAGACGGTTCACACCCGCCGCCGGGCCTAGTCCTGAGGCACCACGTCGAATGCTATCGTCGTCCGCGGATGGGCATCGCGGAACGGAATAGTGCCGTGCCACATATAGGACGGGAACAGCACCAGCCGTCCGGGCTGGGGCTGAATGGCGCGGCGGATGGGATCTTTCAACGTCACATCCAAAGCCGGTTCGCCGAACTTGATCCAGCCCTGGCGGCCTTGCGTGTCGCTGACGGCGGGCGGCAAGGCGACGTAATAGCAGGAACTGATCCATCCTTCGGGATGGACATGGTTGGTGTGGAAGCCGCAATCGCGCAGCCGTGACGACCAGGAGCCGGTATAGTCGAACGCGCGCGTCCGGCGCGACAGGAGTGGATGTTGGTCGTCCGTTTTCATTTCGGCGATATAGCGTGCGATGCCTTCACGAATGCGCCGCTGAAGCCGCTCGACCAGATCGTGCCCTGAACCAAACAGCTTGTCCGGTGTCTGGGTGCCGTTACGCAAGGACTGCGCGACATATTCCCTTGTCTCGGGATGGATCCGGTCAAGATAGACATTCAGTTCCGCGTTGAAGCTTTCCATGTCGGAAAAGCCTTCCGGCGGATCGAGGTCGTACATCCGGATCAGCGAGTCATAGCCGTTCAGCACCTCATCCCGCTCATCGCCCTGCAGGCGCCAGGCCGTCCCCAATATCGCCAGGGCCACCTGATCGTGGGGGGCCAGCGCCACGCTTCTTTCACACAGAGCGGCCGCGCGTTTCGCATCGCCGGCCGCGATCGCCGCCTCCGCCGCGCAGGACAGCAGGTCGGCATCATCGCCGTGCTTGATCAGAAGGTCTTCCAGGACTTGATGCGCTTCGGCGTGGCGCTTCATGAGATTCAGCGTGTTGCCCAGGCCCGCCGCCGCCAGCCTGTTGTCCGGCTCAAGTTTGAGGACTTCGCGAAAGACCGCATTGGCTTCCTCGGCGCGTTTCTGGTGGCCGAGGAAATCGGCCTTGCACAGCAGCAGTTCCACCGTCTTGGGGGCGCGGTCGAAGGATTTCAAATAATCCTCGCTGCCCAGCCGGTACATCAGATCGTTGTGAAAGTGGTGCCATTGCCGATTGCCGGGATCTCGGGCAATCAGGCTGCCGCTTAGCGCGGCCGCTTCCTCATAACGCTTGAGTCTTTGCAAAAGGTCGACACGAACCGCGTCGGTGGCGAGCTCCGGATTCAGGGCCGCGGATCTTTCGTAATTCTCCAGCGCTTCCTGGTGCCTGTTTTGCTGATAGAGGGCCTGGCCCAGGCTTTTGTGCGCGATGCCGCGCATCTGTTCGGCAATGGGCTGCTGCAGCACCTGGCGCAGAAGCGCTTCGGCTTCCTGCGGCCGCCGGGTCATCAGCAGCAGTTCGGCCAGGGCCAGCTGGCCGCGGGCATGGCCCGGCATGGCGCTCAGCCATTGGCGGAACACCGCTTCGGCTTCCGCCGAATCGCCCAGCTGCTGCAGGATGGTGCCGGCTTCATAATAGGCTTCGGCATAGTCGGGCTTGAGCTGGATGGCGTCCCGGAAAGCCTGCGCCGCCTGGCTTTGCTGTTCCAGCCATCTCAGGGCCGTGCCATGGCTGAAGGCCAGCACGGCTTCGCGCGGTTCCGCCGCCCGGGCGCCGGCGAAAAAGTCGGCGGCCTCTTGATGGCGCTGCTGGTGCATCCGGATAAGCCCGGCCAGATGCAGCAGCTTGGGGTTGGCGGGGAAGTGTTCCAGCAGGGGGGCAATCGTGCGGTCGGCGGCGTCCAAGTCGCCCGCGCGCAGCATCTGATTGGCCAAAAACAGGGATTGCTGGAGGGCCGGGGGGGCTTGGAGGGTGACCATTGCCGCCATCCTATAGGCCAGCAAAACCGGCCTGTCAGGCGAAAAAACCTCTCGCGTTACGAATTATCAATATTTTTCAAAGGGTTGAAAAAATATAGGTATTATCCCCAATTGTCGCAAAATGTAACCAAAGGGGTCTTCCCCCCTCGATTATCGATGATCTAATAAGTATCTGGGGCAGGGGCGTCTTAGAACGTGAGCATGTTGTCGTTTTTTGAGCATATCGGCTGGGGTCTGGCGGCCATCGCGCTTGCCGGCACGGCTTATACCCTTTTGGCCGCCCTGCTGGTGGGCCGCTTCATGCAAAATCCGCAGGGCCCCGCGCATCACAGCCCGGCCGTGACCATCCTCAAGCCGCTGCATCAAGGCGAGCCGGATCTGTCGCGCAATCTGGAAACCTTCTTTGCCCAGGATTACGACGGCGCGTTGCAGATCATCTTCGGCGTCCACGACCAGCATGATCCGGCCATCGCGGTGGTGCAGGCGCTGCAAGCCAAATATCCGCATCGCGACACCGCCATTGTGATCGATGCCGCGCTTTATGGCGCCAATGCCAAGGTTTCCAACCTGATCAATATGCTGCCCATGGCGCGTCACGATACGTTGGTCTTGTCGGATAGCGATATCGCGGTGGGCCGCAAATGGCTGTCGCAGGTCACCGCCGCCCTGGCGCGTCCGGGCGTGGGGATCGTCACCTGTCTCTATACCGGCGAACCGGCCAAGGACGGCCATAAGCTCTGGTCGTCGCTCGCCGCCATGAGCACCTCTTATACTTTCCTGCCCAATGCGGTGCTGGGCACCTCGTTGGGGCTGGCCGCGCCCTGCTTCGGCTCCACCATTGCGCTCAAGCGCCAGACCTTGGATGAGGTCGGCGGTTTTGCCGCTTTCGCCGATCAGCTGGCCGACGATTACGAAATGGGCCGCGCCGTCCGCAGCAAGGGCTATACCCTGGCGATTCCCGCCATGGGCGTGGGCCATACCGCGGCCGAGAACAGCGCCCGGGATCTGTTCCGCCATGAATTGCGCTGGACCCGCACCATCCGGCTGGTGAATCCGGCCGGGCATGTGGGCAGCTTTGTCACCCATGGCTTTGCCTTCGCCCTGTTGGCGGCGGTTTTTCTGGGCTTCAACCCTGCCAGCCTGGGTATCTTGGCCCTGGCGCTGCTGGCCCGGCTGGTCCTGAAAAGCCGGATTGACGGGCATTTCGGCACCTATGCCGGTCCCTATTGGCTGATGCCCCTGCGGGACCTGTTAAGCTTTGCCGTATTCCTGGTTTCGCTGTTTGGCGAAACCGTGCATTGGCGCGGGACGCACTTTGCGGTAGAGCCTTCCGGCGCGATGTCCCAGGTCTGAAGGGCCTGAAAGTTCCCTTCGCTTCCCGGTACCTTGAGGTATGACGATGATGAAGTCCCTTTTCCTGCAGGCGCCTTCTTTCGAAGGTTATGACGGCGGCGCCGGCGCCCGCTATCAGATGAAGCGGGAAGTGAAGAGCTTCTGGTTTCCCACCTGGCTGGCCCAGGCTGCGGCGATGGTGCCGGGTTCGCGCCTGATCGACGCGCCGCCGCACAATCTTTCCTTCAAGGACATCGAAGCCGATGTGAAGGCGCATGAGCTGATCGTCATCCACACCTCGACCCCCAGCTTCAAGTCCGACTGCAAGAGCGCGCGCCTGGTGCGCGAACTCAACCCCACCGCCAAGATCGGTTTCATCGGCGCCAAGGTGGCGGTCGAGCCGCTGGAGAGCATGCAGGCTTGCCCGGAGCTCGATTTCGTCGCCCGCAATGAATACGACTTCACGATCAAGGAGCTGGCGGAAGGCGCGGACTGGTCCACCATCAAGGGCCTGACCTATCGCG
>CBHTTW010000101.1:0-8436 GCA_966096025.1 uncultured Alphaproteobacteria bacterium
TTCTTTGTCGCGGTGCCGCTCAACATCATGTGCGGCTTTGTCATCATGCTGGCCTTGATCGGCTCGCTGATGACCGTGTTCCTGACGTATTACACCAACTCCATGGCGGTGTTCCTTTAAGCCATGGCGGAAGACCAGGACAAATCGCAACAGACCGAAGAGCCGACAGCCAAACGGCTCGAACAGGCGCGCGAGAATGGCGATGTCGTCAAATCCGCGGAACTCACCACCTTCATTCTGCTGGGCGGCGGCACCTTGGCGGTGGCGATGTTCGGCAAGTATACCAGCATGGGATTGGCGCAGACCCTGAGCTTGTTCCTGCAGCAGCCTGACGCCATGAGCGTGGATGGCGCGGGACTTGCTGCGATGATGCGGCTTTTGCTGCCGCAACTGGCGCTGGCGCTCGGGCCGTTTTTCATGGTGATGATTGTTGCCAGCCTTGCCGGCCATATGCTGCAAAGCCTGCCAAGTTTTTCCTTCGACAAGATCGCGCCGGATTTTTCCAAAGTCTCGCCGATGGCCGGCTTCAAGCGCCTGTTCGGCGCCGAAGGCTGGATGAATCTTCTTAAAGGCCTGGCCAAGATCGCGGTGGTGGGCTTGGCGATCTGGACCCAGCTTTGGCCCGAACGCGGCAGCCTGGAAGGCATGCTCAACCAGTCGACCATCACGGTGATGCACGACATGTCGCGCTTGTTGTTCAAGGTGCTGATGGCGTCGCTGGCGGCATTGGCGGTGATCGCGGGGCTGGACTATTTCTGGCAGCGCATGCGCTTCATGTCGCGCAACCGCATGTCCAAGCAGGAGATCAAGGAAGAGTATCGCCAGAATGAAGGCGATCCCACCATCAAGGCCAAGATCCGCCAGCTGCGCCATGACCGCGCCCGCAAGCGCATGATGGCGGCGGTCCCTTCGGCCACCGTGGTGATCATGAACCCGACCCACTATGCCGTGGCGCTCAAATATGAGAGCGGCAAAATGGCGGCGCCGGTCTGCGTCGCCAAAGGTATCGATGCCTTGGCGCTGCGCATCCGCGCCGTGGCCGAAGAAAATGACGTGCCGGTGGTGGAAAATCCGCCCCTGGCGCGCGCCCTGCACGCCGCGATCGAGATCGACGATCCGGTGCCGCCGGAACATTTCAAGGCGGTGGCGCAGGTGATCGGATACGTGCTGCGGCTCCAAGGAAAATTGCCCGCCCGCGCCGGTTAGGCGCGGTCCTTTTGCGCCGTGAGTTCGTCGCGCCGTCGCTCATGTACTGGTCGTACACATCGCTAGGCGCTCCTGCTCACGCCGCAAAATTCCTCGCGCCTCAGGGTTGATTCGGGGGCATTAACTTTTCGCGCAAAACGGGCCGAACAGCGTTCGCCTACGGAACAAAATTTAACAGCAAATCCAGTCCTTTAACCCTTAGAAAGGATTGGTTAACCGAATCTTGTATTGTGGCGCCATGAACGCCGCTAAATCTATGTCTTCCGCCGGTCTGGGGCTCGCCGCCGGCCCCTGGCGCTGGGCCGCTCTGGCCTGTGTGGTGGTGGCCCTTATTGCCGCCGGCTTGGCCGTTGCCTCGCCCCAAGTCGCGGGCCTGGCGGGCCACGCTCTTCTGGGCGGGATTGCCCTGATCGCCATTCTGCTGCTTTTCGCGGTCTGGCCGCGCGCCGGACGCGCCACCCAGGACGCGCTGCGTGTCGCCGAAGCCGCCGCCAAGGCCAATGTCGCCTGGGCCGTCACCGGTGAAGACGGCGCGGTGCTCGATTGCAATCCCGTCTATCGCCGTATGGCTGGTGTGGGCGAAAACGATTCTCCGCCGCCGCCGGAACTGGCGATCGCAGGCGAAGTCAGCGCCGCGGTGCTCTACCGCTTGTCGCGCGACGCCGCCGAGGGGCGTGCACGCGAGGAAAGTTTCGTCGTCCTGCCCGGCCTGGAAATCGTCGCCGCGGTGCGTCCTTTGCCTGACAAACAGAGCGCCTGGTGGTTCACGCCGCGGCTGGCGGCCAGCACGTCGCCCCAGCCGGTGTTGCGCCGTGCGCTGGATGCCGCGCCCGAGCCTCAGAAGGCGGCGGAAGCCGTGCAAGAGACTCCGGCGCCGCCGCCGCCTGTGGTTGTGCAAGCCGCGCCGCAAAATCCCGGCGATTTGTTTCGCGACGCGCCCATGGGTGTGGCCTTTACCGACGGCAATGGCGTCATCAGCAACGCCAATGCGGCACTGGCCAAGTTCTTTGGCGTGACGGACGATTTGACGGGACGCAAATTCACCACCCTGGCGGACGGCGCCGAGCAGGCGCAGATCTCGGCATTGATCGCCCGCGCGGCAAAAGGCGAAACCGGCCTCAAGGCGGTGGAAATGCGCCCCGGCAAGTCGGGCGCCGGCGAGGACCGCATGGCCGAATTGTTTGCCGCGCCCATGCCCTCTGCCGCCGGTGAGACCGGCAATGCGGTCCTTTACCTGGTCGATGTCTCCGAACAGAAGGCGCTGGAGACCAAATTCGCCCAGTCGCAGAAAATGCAGGCCGTGGGTCAGCTGGCGGGCGGGGTGGCGCACGACTTCAACAATCTGCTCACGGTGATCATCGGCAATTGCGAATTTCTGCTGATGCGCCACCAGGCGGGCGATCCCTCGTTCAAGGAAATCAACGAGGTGCATCAGAACGCGCTGCGCGCCGCCGCCCTGGTGAGCCAGCTTCTGGCCTTCAGCCGCAAGCAGACCATGCAGCCGAAAATCCTGGCGCTGGGCGATGTGATCGGCGAGCTGGCGCAGATGCTGCGTCGGCTGGTGGGCGAAGGCGTCGCCCTGGTGGTGGAGCGCGAGCCCGATCTGTGGGCGGTCCATGCCGACGAAGCGCAGCTGGGCAACGCCATCATCAATCTGGTGGTCAATGCCCGCGACGCCATGCCATCGGGCGGCACGGTGACCATCCGCACCGCCAACCAGGCGGTCGGCACCGCTTCGGCTTTGGGCACCGCCATCATGCCGGCGGGCGAGTATGTCCGCATCGATGTCGCCGATACCGGCACCGGCATGTCCAAGGAAATCCAGAGCAAAATTTTCGATCCCTTTTTCACCACCAAGCCGGTCGGGCAGGGCACGGGACTGGGACTGGCGACGGTCTATGGCATCGTCAAACAGTCCGGCGGCTTCATCACCGTGGACAGCGAGCTGGGCAGGGGCACTTGCTTCAAGATCTATCTGCCGCGCCGCAAGATCGAAGTGTCGGAGGCCGCAGCGGTCGAGGCGGCGCCCGCGCCGGCGCGCGATGTGACCGGGCAGGACACCATCCTTTTGGTGGAAGACGAAGAGGCGGTGCGCAGTTTCGCGGCCCGCGCCCTTCGCATGCGCGGATACAATGTGCTGGAAGCTGGAGGCGGCGAAGAGGCGCTGGAAATCGTCAAGAACGACGCCAACAAAATCGACCTCATCATTACCGATGTGGTGATGCCCAATATGGACGGGCCCACCATGGTCAAGCATGTCAAAGTCCTGAAGCCCGACCTGGCGGTGATCTTCATGTCCGGTTATGCCGAAGAGGCATTCCGCCGCAGCGATCAAAGTTCGGAAGATATCCATTTCCTGCCCAAGCCTTTCGGCCTCAAGCAGCTCGCGGCCAAGGTCAAGGAAGTGCTGGCGGGCGCCGGCTGACGCCGTCTCAAGCCTTGCAAAGCGCGCCCGTCTCTCTATCTTCGCCGCCGATGAGAAAGACTCTGCCGCTATTGTTCTGCTTGCTGCTTGCCGGTTGCAGTGATGCCGATTGGGATCATGCCCTGAATTATATCGGCCTCCGAGGCTCGGCCGAGGAACCGGAAGACGCCGCGCCCGTACCGGCGCAGGCATCTGTGCAAGTGCCGGCGCCGCCGGCCGAGGCCGCCGCCGCACCCGCCAACAACGACTTCTGCCGCTCGGTGGCCATGCAGGACGCCGGCGCCAACGATTTTGATCAGGCGACGCAGCAGCGCGTCTTTGCGCGCAGCTACGCGCAATGCATCACATTGGGCGCACCCTAACGCGGTCTTTTGTTCCCTGAGTTCGTCGCGCCGTCGCTCGTGTACGTCTTGTACACGTCGCTAGGCGCTCCTGCTCACGTGACAAAATCCTCGCGTTAGATTTTCTGTTACTAGGGTTTTACGAGAAAGCGATACTCAGTCGTTTCGGTGTAAGTATCGCCTTGCCTCAGGAAGGTGCTGGGAAAGCTGAGGACATTGGGCGCGTTGGGAAAGCCCTGGGCTTCCAGCGCCACAGAACTGTGAATGGCATAGCCTTTGGCGGCGGCCACCGTGGGCGGCGGATAGTTGGCGCTATAGACCTGCAAGCCCGGCTGCGTCGTCCATTCCTCCAGCACCCGTCCGGACTTGGGATCTTCCAGCCGCGCCGCCAGCCGCAAGGTTCCGGGTTTGCCGTTCAAGGCGTAATTCTGGTCGAACCCCTTGGCGAGTTGAATCGCTGGATCGGGATGATTGATGTTCTTGCCGATCGGCGTGGGGCTGCGGAAATCAAAGGCGGTGCCTTCCACCTTGCGCATCGCTCCCGTCGGCACATTCTTGTCGTCGCCGACGGTGATCGCATCGGCATTGACGGTGAGCAGTTGGTCCAGAACCGATCCGGAGGCATCGCCCGCCATGTTGAAATAGGCATGGTTGGTCAGGTTGACGACAGTGTCCCTGTCGGTAACGGCGCGATAGGCGATGCGCAGCACATTGTTCCGCGTCAGTGTGTAAGTCACCTGCACCCGCACGGTGCCGGGAAAACCCATCGAGCCGTTGCGGTCGATCAAGGAAAGGATCAGCTGCGGTTCGGCGCCGTCCTTGGTGTCCGACGACCAGACGCGCTCGTCATAGGGCCGGTTGTTTTTGTCGTCGTTGAGGACATAGGCATCGCGCGAGATGCGATAGACCTTGTCGTTGAGCGTGAACATATTGTCCATGATGCGATTGGCGAAGCGGCCGATGACCGCGCCATAACGGCCCTTGTAATCCGGGCTGGTATAGTCAGCCAGGCTGTCGAAGCCCTGCACCACATTGGTCATTTTCCCGTCGCGGCCCGGCACCCGGATGGCGGTGATAATGGCGCCGTAGTTTGTGATCCGCGCTTCCATCCCTTTGGCATTGGTCAGGATGAACAGATCGACGCCCTCGCCGCGCACGCCGCCCCAGGCCTGGGTGGTGATGCCCGCCTGGGCCGGCATCGCTGCCAAGGTCCAGAGGGCGGCAATTAGTGTGATTAGTCTCATCAATTTGATGCTCCTGCGTTGCGTCACATTACAAAGCCGCCATCTGCCGCGCCATATTGCGAACGCGAAATCGTTTGACCGTTTGACCAAGCGGGTTCGCCCTGATTAGCTGCCGCCATCGAAAAACGGGGCCGCGTCCGAGCGGCCCCAAGTGAAATTCCGGGGAGAGATTCAATGAAACGCCTGTTATTTTCGGCCGCCTTTGTCGCGGCTGTGGGTCTGGGTACGGTCGCCGCTCTGTCCCAGCAAGCCGACCCTTATGCCAACAATGCCGCCGCCGGCGCCATGAAATTTCCGCTGGCCGCCAAGGCGGGCGAAGACTCCCATGCCATCGACAAGGCGCCGCCCGGCGCCATCAACCAGGGCAAGTTCGACGACAAGACCTGGAAGTTCGGCACGGCCTTCAATCCCCCGCCCGGCGCCAAGATCTGGAATCCGGTCAAGCTCAAGATGATGCGCGGCGAAAAGGTCACCGGCGGCACGGTGTTCGCCGCCACCGATCCCTCCACCTACTGCGCCATGGCCAATGCCGGTTACGACTTCATCTGGACCGAACATCAGCACAGCCCGCGCGATTGGGAACAGACCGCGCGCATGTGGTCGGCCTGTCCGCATGCCAAGGCGGTGCCCGGCGTGCGTGTCGCCTATACCGATGAGCGTGAAGAACAGCATGCCCTGGATTCCGGCGCACTGGTGCTGGTGGTGCCGACGGTGCGTTCCTATGAGGAAGCGCTCAAGGCGCGCGATTGGGCCTATTTCCCGCCCTTGGGCCGGCGCAGCTCCGGCGGCGGTTTGGCCTCCAGCGGCGAATTCTGGGGTGGTGTGCCGGGCGGCTATCGCCAGACCATCAACGACAATCTGGTGCTGATCCTGATGATCGAGACCTTGGCTGGCCTCAAGGATGCCGACCGTATCGCCAAGATTCCCGGTGTGACCGCGATCTTCGCCGCCTCGGGCGATCTCAGCAATCACACCGGCTATCGCCAGGGCGATCCCGACTATGAGCGCAACATCAACATCGTGCATGATGCGGCGATCAAGGCCGGCGTGCGGCTGTGCGGGCCGCTGGCCTGGCGCGACCGTCCGGACTTCACCTGCTTCCAGGCGGGCAGCGAAACCGCGGCCATCGCCGTCGGCGTGAAGGCGGATCTGGGCCCGCTGGCCAACACCCAGGCGGTGCCCGAAGTCGGCCCCTACGCCAAGAAGTAGGCTGACCTGCCGATGAAATGAAAAGGGGCGCCAGCAGGCGCCCCTTTTTTATTGGTCACGCCGCCGCCGGGCATTGCCGCTAACGGTCCCCGCGTGACCATTCCGGCTTCCGGCCGCTCTTGTTCGCAAGTGCAGCAGAGGATTCGGCGACACACTTTTCCCCGGCCGGTAGCGCTCACGTTTTTCCTCTTGTTTTGGCAGCGCTGCCAAGGCAGATTATCGCCAGATATAATAAACGCCCCGGGGGCTTGAATGCGTAAAGTCTGCACTTTTGTTATCGTTATCAGCATGATCGGTTCTTCGGCATGGGCTGATCCGCTTGCGGCGGGAAAGCCTGCCGGTGTGCGCAAGGCGCAAGGAACCGGTACGGAATGGGCCGTGATCGGCGGTATCGCCGCCTTGGGCGCCGGCATCCTGATCGCCACCTCCGGCGGCCGCAGCAGCGCCGCCAATCAGGGCCAGCCCATCACTGTCGTCGCGACCACCGCGACCGCGATCTGAAGTCTCCTACTTCACGGTCGAAAATCGGAATTCCGTGGCCTCGTAGAAAATCTTTCCCGGCTTCAATTCGGTGGTCGGGAAGGCCGGGATGTTGGGCGCATTGGCGAAATGCTGGGTCTCCAGGCAGAAGGAGCCGCGCTTGATATATTGCGCGCCGCCCTTGCCGGTGATCGGTTTTTCATTGTTGGGCAGATAGAGCTGAATTCCCGGCTGGGTGGTCAGCACCTCCATCACCCGGCCTGATTCCGGCTCCACCACCCGCGCGGCGGGGCGCATTTTTCCCATCGGCCCGCGCACAATGAAATTGATGTCGTAACCGGGTGTGGCCACGATCGCGGGATCGGGCCCGTTGATGTCCTTGCCGATCGGTTTGGGCCTTGTGAAGTCAAAGCCCGTGCCCGTCACCTTCATCACCTCGCCGGTCGCCATGTGATTGGCATCGGTCGGTGTCACCGCATCGGAGAAGATTTGCAGGCGGTGGCTCAGCACATCGCCGTTCCCGGCGCCCTTCAAATTGAAATAGGAATGATTGGTGGGATTGAGCACCGTCGGCTTGTCGGTGGTGGCGCGATACTCGATTTTGAGTCCGTTGTTGGTGGTCAGGGTATAGATGACGGTGAAATCCAGATTGCCGGGGAAACCCTGATCGCCGTCGGAACTGACCATGTGCAGGATCAAGGAGGGCGAGGGCCCGTTCAGCGGCGTGGCGCTGTAGACATGATAGCTGAATCCCACAGGCCCGCCGTGAATATTGTTGGGCCCGGCATTGGCTTTGAGTTTGTAGGTCTTGCCGTCCAGGGTGAATTGGGCATTGCCGATGCGGTTGGCGAAACGGCCGATCACCGCGCCATAGGTGGTGCCGCGGGTATAGGCCTCCAGATTGTCATAACCCAGGACGACATCGGCCATCTTGCCCGTCTTGTCGGGTACGCTCAGGCTGACCAGGAAGGCGCCGTAATTGGTGATGCGGGCGCTCATGCCGCGCGCATTGGTCAGGGTGTAGATGTCGACCTTTTGGCCATCGGCGGTCTCGCCCCAGGGCGCCCTCTCGATCCTGGCTTGCGCGGGCGCGGCGAAAGCAGCCATCCATGCGCACGCCGCCAGACCCAGTACGGCGTTTGCATTCCTGTTCATATCCGGCCCCGTACCATCTTGTTGTTCCGAGTCTAGCTGCGGGGGAACGGACTTGAAAAGTCGCGCTGCCCGCTCGTTGCGACTTCGCGCCCATTCTTCAGAGGCGAAAGGGCGCGCCAGCCGTCATCGGTCTGAATATCGGGGGCCGTCCGGGGCCACCAATATGACAATTTGTCATCACGCTGGTGTTGTAGGATGCGGCCAAATACACCGAAAGTTCCCTGACGGGACAATAGTAGAACGAAATCTAGTTATTTCTCGTTCCTTCAATGCTTTATCTCGTGGCTTGGCAAAGAGAACAAAGTGTGTACATTTGATTTGTCCACCCGCCGCCGGATTCGCTTGGGGATCAGCGGGCGCTGTGGAATAACCGAGG
>CBHTTW010000102.1:0-8424 GCA_966096025.1 uncultured Alphaproteobacteria bacterium
CGCATTGGTCGCGCTCATGGACATCGGTGAGAACGGGAAGCCCGAAGCGATTGCGGATATCGGCAAAGATGGGAAGCGCCTTTTCCAGCCCGATACCGCGCGCCGTGCTGGCGCTGGTGCGGTTGGCCTTGTCGAAGCTGGTCTTGTAGACCAGCCCGACACCGAACTTGTCGCAAGCCTCCTTCAGCGCCCCCGCCATGTCGAAGGCATGGCTGCGGCTTTCCAGCTGGCAGGGCCCGGCGATGATGGCGAGCTTTTTGGCATTGCCGATCTCGACATTGCCCAGGCTGACAACGGAATTGGGTTTAAGGACCGGCGCGTGGTTCATGGCAGTGTTTTAAAGGGTGACTTGCGCTGAAGCAAACCAGCTGGAGCTGAGGCACCGCGGCCGCAATTGAGCGTTTTTGTCATCCCCGGTCGAGCGCGCCACAGCGCGCGAGGGGAAGGGGACCCAGGCGCCAACGACCTATGGGTACCTGAGACCTGGGTTCCCTTCCCTCGCGCTGTGCTTCGCTCAGCGCTCGCCGGGAATGACAATTGGGGAGTGTCAGTACTGAATGACCGCCGCCGTGGCCGCCGAGGCCGCCACACCCGAGAAGGGCGACAGGAAGCCCACCGCATCCGAGAAGAAAGTGGTGTGCACCTTGACCACATCGCCGGGCCTGATGGCGGTGGTGCGGTCGGCCGGCACCTCGATTTCCTCGTTGCTGCCCTCGCGGCGGATGAAGACCACGCTTTCCACCGCCGACGGCAAGAAGCCGCCCGCCAGCGCCACCGCGTTCAGTGCATTCATGTGATCGACATAAGGGTATTGGCCGGGCCGCGCCACCGCGCCGATGATGTAGAAGGGCCGGTAGCTGGCGACATCCACCGCCACGCGCGGGGTTTTGAGATAGGCGGGCGACAGGGTGTTGGCGATGGCGCCTTCCAATTGCTGGGCGGTGTAACCGGCGGCGCGCACCTCGCCCACCAGCGGCAAACGGATGAAGCCCGCGCCGTCGACGGTGAAATCGCCCGACAGGTCGTTTTCGCCGAACACCGTGAGTTTCAATTTGTCGCCGGGACCCAGCGTGTATTCAAAGCTGGCGGGCGGGCGGGAAAAAGTCTGCGCGCGCGGCGCGGGGGCGGCAGGCTGAACCGGCGCAACCGGCTTGTAGCCGTAAGGTGTATTGGCGGGCGACGGCATGACCGGTGCGGGCACGGGCGCAGCTGAACGGGCCGGTGCGGAAATCGTGTCGTAATTGTCGCCGGAGAAACGCTTGAGCCCGTAATTGTCGTCTTGATAAGCGCTTTGGGCATGCGCCTTGCCGAACACCGCGAACAGCAAAAGGCCGGCCACAAAAAACGCGGCAATACGCATCAGGAAAACTGGCAGCAACCGGCCCATGCGGCGATGGTAAACCGGCCCTTATTACTTAAATGCTGACCGCGATGGTGAAGGAAGCGTTAACCCGCGATCCCCACCGCCGTCAGCACCGCGCCGGCGGCAAAGCCGGTGACGCTGAGGAAGCTGGTGATGATGGCAATCAGGCGCAGCCGCTTGGATTGCGGCGGGATTTTGCCGCCACCATGTTCGGTGGTGATCATCTGGGTGAGATAGGCCAGCATGGTGGTGAGCACGGCCATGACCAACCCGATCAAGAAACAAAGAAGCGGCCAGAACAGGATATGGGCCATGTTGGAGCCGTTATGCTGATCGTTGGCCCAGACCTGGCCGACAAAGGTCAGCAGCGCAATCACCGCCGCGCCATTCACCAGGATCAGGGTCCTGATGGCCAGGATGGCGAACTCCACCGCGGCCTCGAACATGTGCTGCGGGAAGTCATCCGGCGGCTGGGACATTACACCAACCGGCTCTTTTGCACCGCCGCCGCGATGAACGACGTGAACAGCGGATGCGGCTCCAGGGGGCGCGATTTCAGCTCGGGATGGAATTGCACCCCGATGAACCAGGGATGGGCCGGAATCTCCATGATCTCCGGCAGCCGCCCGTCCGGCGACCAGCCCGACACGGTCATGCCATGCTTGGCCAGGTCCTTGGCGTAATTGGTGTTGACCTCATAGCGGTGGCGATGGCGTTCGCTGATCTCGGTCGAACCATAGACTTCCGCCACCCGCGAACCCGGCACCAACGTCGCCGGATAGGCGCCCAGCCGCATGGTGCCGCCCATATCGCCGTCGGCGACGCGCTGCTCGACCTGATTTCCCTTGACCCACTCGGTCATCAAACCGATCACCGGATGTTTGGGATGGCCGATCTCGGTGGTGCCGGCGCCCTCCAGCCCCGCCAGGTCGCGCGCCGCCTCGATCACCGCCATGTGCAAGCCATAGCAAATGCCGAAGAAGGGCACTTCGCGCTCGCGGGCGAATTTCACCGCCCCGATCTTGCCCTCGGTGCCGCGCTCGCCGAAACCGCCCGGCACCAATATGCCGTGAACATTCTCCAGGAAGACGGCGGCATCCTCGCGCTCGAACACTTCGCTGTCGATCCAATCGAGATGGACCTTCACATTGTTGGCCAACCCGCCATGGGTCAGCGCCTCGGACAGCGACTTGTAGCTGTCCTTGACCTGCATGTACTTGCCGACCACGGCGATGCGCACTTCGCCTTCCGGATTCTTCACCCGCTCCACGACATTCTTCCAGCGCGACAGGTCGGGCTCCGGCGCATTCTCGATGCCGAACACCTTGAGCAACTGGGTGTCCAGCCCGACCTCGTGATAGGCCAGCGGCACGCGATAGATGGTGTCCAGATCCATGGCCGGGATCACCCGTTCTGCCGCCAGGTTGCAGAACAGCCCGATCTTGCGGCGGTCCTCGTCCGGAATGGGATGCGAGGTGCGGCACAAAAGAATATCGGGCTGGATGCCGATGGCGCGCAGCTCTTTCACACTGTGCTGGGTGGGCTTGGTCTTGAGCTCGCCTGCCGCCTCGATGAAGGGCACCAGGGTCAGATGGATGAAGGCGGTCTGGCCGCGCCCCAGGTCATTGTGCAATTGGCGGATGGCTTCGAAGAAGGGCAGTCCTTCGATGTCGCCGACCGTGCCGCCGATTTCCACCAACAGGAAATCCAGCCCATCGGTATCGGCCAGGACGAATTCCTTGATCATGTCGGTGACATGCGGGATCACCTGCACGGTGCGGCCCAGATAGCCGCCCTTGCGTTCCTTTTCGATCACCTGGGAATAGATGCGGCCCGAGGTGACATTGTCGGACTTGCGCGCCGACACGCCGGTGAAGCGCTCATAATGGCCCAGATCCAGATCGGTCTCCGCGCCGTCGTCGGTGACATAGACCTCGCCATGCTGGAACGGGCTCATGGTGCCCGGATCGACATTGAGATAGGGGTCCAATTTGCGCAGGCGGACTTTGTAACCGCGCGCTTGAAGCAACGCGCCGAGAGCGGCGGACGCCAGACCTTTTCCCAGGGAAGAGACCACGCCGCCGGTGATGAAAATTAACCGGGCCATGGGAGGTCACCATGTTGAAACAGACGCAGGCGCGCAAGCAGAAAAACGGAATTATTTTCCGCCGCTAACAGCTAAGCGTCTTGCGCAAACGAGATTCAGGCGCGGGCAATTTTGAGTCGCTGGCCAGGAGCGAGGAGCGATGTGGGCAGTAAAGCGCCCATGAGCGACGAGCGACGCCGCCAGAGGCCAAAAGTGCCCGCGCTATTGAGGCTTGGGTACGGAGGGACCGGCCGGCGCGGGCGGCGCTGCCGGCATCGGCTTGGCCGGAATATTGGCGGCGGGAACCGAATCGAGAATCGAGCTCTGGTCGCGGCCGCCCAGCGCCATGATGTTCAGGACAATGCAGACCAGGAAAAACAGGAAAGCCAGGATCGAAGTGGTGCGGGTCAAGGTGTCGGCCGCGCCGCGGGCGGTGAACAATCCGCCCATGCTGCTGGAGCCGCCGCCCATGCCCAGACCGCCGCCTTCAGAGCGCTGCAACAGCACAAAGCCGATCAGGGCGATGGAGATCACCAGTTCGGCAACAAGAAGGATGGTCTGCATGACGGATTCCGCGTCTCTTTTAAGGTCGCTCCGGCTCTCGCCGACGCTCCACGGCCGGGGTCTTAGAACATCCCAGGGGAAATAGGAAGCCGGGGCGGTTTTTCCAGCCCAGGCCAGGCCTTAGCTGGCTAAAGCTCTGGCGTTTCTGGCGCGTATCAGGGCAACCGTCGCGTCAATCTCGGTCATCTGATCGGTGGCGGTTTTCTCGGGGTAAAACACCTGGTGCAGGCTGAGCGCGGCATGGCCGAGCAGATGCAGCGAGGCATTGCGGTCCACCCCCGCCGCCAACCCTTCCGCCGAGGCCAGCACCGACTGGCACCATTCCTGGGCGGCATTGAACTCGGTGCCCTCGGCCCTGGTATTGATCGACTTGGCCAGGAGCTGGAGCTTGACTAGGTCCTGGGGCGGACGGCCCGCCGCCGTCATGGGCTGATCCTGCAACAGCCGCCACAGCACGCAGACCTGGAAAGCGTCGCGGCGCAATTTTTCCGATGTCAGCTTCTCGCGCGCGGCCTTGAGTTCGGAATCCAGCTTGCGGGCGATCTCGTCGGCCGGCAGCCTGTCCTTGGCCTTCATCTTCAGGGAATTGGGCGGTTCAAACATCTCGATATTGGACGCGCGATTATCATCCTTGCGGCGATCCGGCCCGACATAATCGGTGGTGATGACAAAGCCCTTGCGGCGGTCGGCATGGGCCTCGATGCGCTGGCGCAGCAGCGCGGTGGAAAAGGGCCGCAGCAACAGATCGTCGGCGCCGCTGGAGATCACTTGATTGATCAAAGTGGCGCTGTTTTCCCAGGCGGTGACGATGACGACCAGGAATGGATTGTAACCCGCCGCGCCCTGGCGCATTTGCTGAATGACCGAACACAGTTCCTCGACCTGGCCCTGGGACTCGCACAAGACGATATCGGGCGGCGATTTCTGAACCGCTTCCAGAAAATTTTCGAGGGTCGGTACGGTTTCGGTCTTACGGAATCCCAGCGTGTACATGGCCGCGCGCGTCGTGGCGCGGTTCGCCGACACGGGATCGTAGATAAGGACGTCAACACTGTCGAACGACAGCTTGCTCATGGCCCACCAACCACAATGTTTTATTATATTGCTTTATTATTGCGGTCAGAATGCCGCCCTTTGTCTTAAGAAAGGGTCAGAAACATTGGTTACTTTTATTAACCGGCGGAATGCAGGCAATCGCCGGATTTCGCGGCTTCAGGCCTTCACCGCGGCGATGATTTTGAGGAAGTCGGCCGCTTTGAGGCTGGCGCCGCCGACCAGCGCGCCGCCCACCTCCGGCAGAGCCAGTATCTCTTCGGCATTGCCCGGATTCACCGATCCGCCATAGAGGATCAGCATGCCCTCTCCCGCCGCGCCCAGCTTGGAAACCAGGCAGGCGCGGATATGGGCATGCATCGCCGCGATATCGGCGCTGGTGGGTGTGCGGCCGGTTCCGATCGCCCAGACCGGCTCATAAGCGATCACCGTGTCGGCGGATGTCGCCTCGGCCGGCACGCTGTCATGCAATTGTCCCTGGCAGATATGCGGCGCGTCGCCGGCATTGCGCTGCGCTTCGCTTTCGCCGATGCAGATGATGGCCTTGAGACCGGCGCGCCAGGCGGCGCGCGCCTTGGCCGCGACCAGGGCATCGCTTTCGCCGTGATATTGGCGGCGCTCGGAATGGCCCAGGATCACATAAGACGCGCCCGCATCCTTCAGCATCTCGGCGGACAGATCGCCGGTAAAGGCGCCCTTGGGCTGGGCATGGCAATCCTGTCCGCCCAAGGCAAAGGCGCCCTTCACATGCCAATTGGCCTGGGCGATCAGAGTGGCGGGCGGACAGACCAGAACATCGCAAACGGGGGCGTCCAGCCCCTGTTTGAGCGCCTCCAGCTCTCCCAGGCTGGCGCCCAGGCCATTCATCTTCCAGTTTCCCGCCACCAGCGCCCGCATCGCACCCTCTTTGGACAGATAAGACCTTGAATTTCCCGCATTTGGGCGGCAAAACCCCGCGGCTGGCGCGGCTTGCCGGGACAAGGCCCCCTCCCTATCATCCGCGGCCACAAGACGCCACGCCTCTAAGTCACGGAATTCCCAGTCATGATTCAATGGATGCACACGCTTTCCAAGCACTGGATCGTCACCCTGATGATGGGTGCCTTGACCCTGTCCTTTGTGGTGTGGGGCATGGGGCTGGAGCAGTTCGGCATCGGCAATACCAGCCAGGTGGCCAAGATCGGCTCGGTCGAGATTGGGGCGCTGGAATTCCAGCGCACCGACCGCAACTTCCTGCGCAACCAGAGCGAGCGCTCGGGCCAGGAGATCACGCCCGAAATGGCGGAGAAAATGGGCCTGGGCCAGGTCGCGTTGCAGCAGATGATCGGACGGGCGGCGGTGCAGAATGAAGCCGCACAGCTGGGCCTGGTGACCTCCGACGGCGCGGTGGTGCAAAGCGTGCGCACCATGGCGCCGTTCCGCGGCACATTGGGAAATTTCGACCGGCCCACCTTCCTGCAGGCCATCGCCCGCGCCGAATATACCGAAGCGCAGTTCCTGACCGAGATCCGCCAGGAAATGACGGTGGACCAGCTGACCCAGGCGGTGGCGGACAATTTCGTCCTGCCCACCGGCTATGCCCAGGCGATCGCGCAATATATCGGCGAGCGGCGCGCCGCCGATTATGTCGTGCTGACCCCGGCCATGGTGGGCGAAATTGCCAAGCCCGACGACGCGGCGCTCAGCGCCTATGTCAAGGCCAATGCCGCGCGCTATTCCACGCCGGAATATCGCGAGGCCGAATATGCCGCCATCGCGCCCGGCGATGTGACGGTTGCCGTCACCGATGCCCATATCCAGCAGCAGTACGACGCCAACAAGAGCACCTATGTGGTGCCGGAAAAGCGCGACGTGCAGCAGATCGATTTCAAGACCATGGCCGAGGCCCAAGCCGGCCGCGCCAAGATCGCGTCCGGCACCACGTTCGACGCCCTGGCGGCGGAACGCGGGCTCAAGCCGGAACAGACCTCGCTGGGCACCCTGGCCGAGGATGAATTGCCCGATGCCGAACGCGCCAAGGCGATATTCGCGCTGCCGCAGGGAGAAGTCAGCCAGCCGATCAAGACCGGCTTTGGCGGCTTTGTGCTGGCGCGCGTCAGCAAGATCGCGCCGGGTTCGACCAAGACCCTGGCGGATGTGAAGGAAGAACTGCGCAAGACCCTGACCGCCCAGATGGCCGACAACAAGCTGGTGGACGTGGTCAATGCCTATACCGATGCCCGCTCGAACGGCGACGACTTCGCGGAGGCGGCCAAGAAATCGGGCATGAAGCTGGCGCGGATCGCCGCGGTGGACTCAAGCGGCCTCAAGCCGGACGGCGCCGCCGCCGATGTGCCGGCCGATCCGGAATTTCTGCCCGCCGTCTTCAAGGCGGATGTGGGCGACGATGTCGATCCCTTCGCCACCAAGATGGGCGCCTATTACACCCTGCATGTGATCGGCGTGACCCCGCCCAAGCTCAAGCCGCTGGAACAGGTGCGCCTGCAGGCGACCAACGACTATATCAATGAGCAGCGCGCCAAGGCGCTGGCGACCAAGGCCCAGACAATGGCGGCCCGGGCCCGCAAGGAAAAGTCGCTGGACGCGGTCGCCAAGGAGCTCAACGTTCCGGTGCAGCACAGCCCGGCTTTGACGCGCGACACCAACAGTCCCATTTTCTCCGCCCAGACGGTGAGCCGTTTGTTCACCGTCCCGCCCGGCGGCGTCGATGTCGGACCGCAGGGCCAGAACGGCGATTACATGATCGCGCTTGTCTCGGGCATCAGCCATCCGCCGGTGAATCCGGCCGATCCCGGTTTCCAGGCCGGCGTGTCGCGCTTTTCCCAGAGCGTGGCGCAGGATTTCGCCGCCGACCTGGCGGTTGCCGCCCGCGCCCGCCAGGGCGTGAAGGTCAATCAGACCGTATTCAATTCCCTTATCGGCACCGGCCAGCAGTGATCCATGATCGAACCGGCGTTTGATGCATTCGCCTCCGGTTATGAGGCAGGCCGGGCCCAGCTTTTGTACACGCGGCTGGTGGCGGACATGGAGACGCCGGTCTCCGCCTATCTCAAGCTGGGTTTCTCGCAGGGCGGCGCGGCCCGCGACCATGCCTTTCTGCTGGAAAGCGTTCAGGGCGGCGAGGCGCGCGGGCGTTACTCCATCATCGGCCTGATGCCCGACCTGATCTGGCGTTGCCGCGACGGCCAGGCCGAGATCAACCGCGCCGCGCTGCACGACATCAACAGCTTTGTGCCGCAAACCGCCAAGCCGTTGGAAAGCCTGCGCGCCCTGACCCGCGAAACCCGCCTGGCGGTGCCGCAAGGCCTGCCGCCCATGGCCACCGGCCTGTTCGGCTATCTGGGTTACGACATGGCGC
>CBHTTW010000103.1:0-8331 GCA_966096025.1 uncultured Alphaproteobacteria bacterium
CGGCCCATTATGCGCGAGGGAGATGGTCCGCCATCTCCCTTTTTTATTCCTCGCACGAAAGGACTAGCGGGGGATGACATGTGCATTCTGGAGAGTGAGAGACTGATCTTAAGGCCGCCTCGGCCCACGGATATCCAAAGCATGACGGTGTGGCTCAGCGATTTCGACGTGGCGAAGATGACTTCGCGCGTGCCCCATCCTTACGGCGAAGGGGACGCCGAAGCCTTTCTGGCGCTGGGCGAGGCGAACTGTTTCGTCATCCAGCGCAAGGGCGATGGCCTTTTTATGGGCATGACAGGACTGAAGGCCGAGGAGGGCTACGAATTCGGCTATTGGCTGGGCAAGCCCTTCTGGGGCTTTGGTTACGCCACGGAAGCGGCGCAGCGCCTGGTGAACCACGCCTTTGACGGGCTTGACCAGACAACAGTCCATGCCGGCTGGTTCTACGACAATCCGGCTTCGGGACGTGTTTTGGCCAAGCTGGGGGCGCGCCATAACGGCTCGGCGATGCGCGATTGCCGGGCCAGGGGGCGCTCGATCCTGTGCCATGACATGCTGTTGACGCGGGCCGATTTCCTGCGAAAACAGGCCGCTTAGGGAGCGACCGGCGATATGAGCGTAGCGAATGCCGTCCGGCGCGACCAATAAAATAGGGCTGCCATGAAGTTTCTCGACGTCGCCAAGGTCTATGCCGCCAGCGGGGCTGGCGGCAACGGCTGCGTCGCGTTCCGGCGCGAGAAGTTCATCGAATATGGCGGGCCCTATGGCGGCGACGGCGGGCGCGGCGGCGATGTGATCGCCGAGGCGGTGGAAAATCTCAACACCCTGATCGACTACCGCTTCCAGCAGCATGTGAAGGCCAAGAGCGGCGAAGGCGGCAAAGGCAAGGTGATGACCGGCGCCGGCGGCGCCGACGCCGTCATGAAGGTGCCGGTGGGAACCGAAATCTATGAGGAAGACGGCGAGACGCTGATTGTCGATCTGGCGACGCCGGGACAGCGCTATCGGCTGCTCAAGGGCGGCAATGGCGGCTTTGGCAATTATCATTTCAAGAGCGCCACCAACCAGGCGCCGGAATTCGCGCTGCCCGGCCAGCCCGCCGAGGAAAAGATTTTCATCCTCAAGCTCAAGCTGATCGCCGATGCCGGGCTGATCGGCATGCCCAATGCCGGAAAATCGACCTTTCTCAGCCGCGTGTCGGCGGCCCGGCCCAAGATCGCCGATTATCCCTTCACCACCCTGGAGCCCCAATTGGGCGTGGTGAAAATCGACGAGACCGATTTCGTGCTGGCCGATCTGCCGGGATTGATCGAAGGCGCGCATGAAGGCGTGGGGCTGGGCGACCGCTTTCTCGGCCATGCCGAACGCTGCGCCTCCATCCTGCACCTGATCGACGGCACCGGCGACAATATCGCCAAGACCTACAAGACCATCCGCGCCGAATTGGAAGCCTATGGCAACGGCCTGGACGAAAAGCCCGAGATCGTGGCGCTCAATAAGGTTGACGCGATTCCCGAACGGGAATTGGCCAAGAAACGCGCGGCGCTGGAGAAAGCCTGCGGCCATAAGGTGCATGTGATTTCCGGGGTCAGCGGCGAGGGCATCAACACGGTTCTGCGCGCCATGGCGAAAGAAATCAGCCAGCGCCGCATGCGCAAGGCTGAGGAACGCCATTATGCGCAGCCCCCGCGCGCGCCCCGCACCCGTCACGAACGCCAGACGGTGAATTACATGGCGCCGGTGGTGGCCAAGGCGCGGCTGACGGAAGAAGCCAAGAAGCCCATGCCCGCCAAGCCCGTTGCTCCCACATCAAAAAAGACCGGCGCCAGGACGGGGCTTCGCCTTGCCAAGGCCAAGGCTGCCAAGGCGAAGATCGCCGAGGCCAAGACCGAGACCAGGAAAAGACCCAAGGCGAAAGCTGCGACGTCCAAATCCAAGTCGACCGGCAGGGCCAAGGCCAAGCCCAAGACACTGAGCAAAACCGCAAAGCGGACCAAAAAGAAGCATCGGCGATGAACGACATTTTCTCAGGCGCCAAGCTGGTTGTCGTGAAGGTCGGGTCCGCCTTGCTGGTGGATGGCGCCAAGGGTGAATTGCGCCGCGACTGGCTGGCGTCCCTGTGTGACGACATTGCCGGCTTGAAAAAACAGGGTCTTGCCGTGGTACTGGTCTCCTCCGGCTCCATCGCCTTGGGACGCCGCCTGCTCAAGCTTCCGGCCGGCGAGCTCAGGCTGGAGGAAAGCCAGGCATCCGCAGCGGCGGGACAGGTGCGGCTGGCGGAAGCCTATGCCGACATGTTCGCCACGCGCGGCATTGTCGCGGCGCAAGTGTTGCTCACCTTCGGCGATACCGAAGAGCGCCGCCGTTATCTCAATGCCCGCGCCACGCTGGGCACCTTGGTCGCTTTGGGCGCGGTGCCGGTGATCAATGAAAATGACACGGTGGCCACCGCCGAAATCAAGTTCGGCGACAATGACCGGCTGGCGGCGCGCGTCGCCTCGATGATGGGCGCGGACCGATTGATCCTGTTGTCGGATGTCGATGGTCTTTACACCGCCGATCCCAGCCGCGATCCGTCCGCCAAGCATATCGGCGAGGTTTCCGCCGTTACCGCTGAGATCGAGGCGATGGCGGGTGGCTCGGTGTCGGGCCTGGGCCGTGGCGGCATGAGTTCCAAGCTCAGCGCGGCCAAGATCGCGATGGGGGCGGGCTGCGACATGATCCTGGCCAAGGGCGAAAGCCTCAATCCGCTTTCCGCCATTCCGGCCGGCGCGCGCCACACCATCTTCCGTGCCTCGCTCACCCCCGCCGCGGCGCGCAAGCGCTGGATCGCGGGTGTGCTTGCGCCCGAAGGCGCATTGGTGATCGACGAGGGCGCTGTGCGCGCCTTGAAGGACGGCAAAAGCCTGCTTCCTGCCGGCATCCGCCAAATCGACGGGCGCTTCGAGCGCGGCGATGCCGTGGTGGTGAAAGACCGGGATGGGCGCGAAATTGCCCGCGGATTGGCGGCCTATAATGCGTCCGACGCGGAGCGGATCGCCGGCAAACGGACGGTCGAAATCGAGGCCATTCTGGGCTATCGTGGCCGGGACGAAATGATCCATCGCGACGACCTGATCCTGACGGGAAATGGCACATGACGGTTCACAATTCCGGTGATGCACTCGCGGCCGAAATGCTGGCGATCGGCGCTGCCGCCCGCGAGGCGGCGCGTCCGATGCGCGAAGCCAGCGACGAAGCCAAGACCAAGGCGCTGACAGTCGCCGCCGCCGCCATCCGCCGCCGTGCCGCCGAGATCCTGGCCGCCAACCAGGGCGATATCGAAGCGGCCAAGTGCGCCAACATGCCGGCCAATATGATCGACCGGCTGGCGCTCAATGAGGCGCGCATCGAAGCCATGGCGCAGGGAATTGAAACGGTCGCGGCATTGCCCGATCCGGTGGGGCGCGAATTGGCGCGCTGGTCGCGGCCCAATGGGCTGGATATCGCCCGGGTCGCAACCCCGATCGGGGTGATCGGCATCATCTATGAATCCCGCCCCAATGTGACGGCGGATGCGGGCGCGCTGGCGCTCAAGGCGGGCAATGTCGCCATCCTGCGCGGCGGCTCGGATTCCATTCGCTCCTCGGGCGCCATCCAGGCTGCTTTGGCGGAAGGCCTGGCGGCGGCGGGCCTGCCCGAGACGGCGATCCAAGTGGTCAGGACCACCGACCGAGCCGCCGTGGGGATGATGCTGGAAGGCTTGAATGGCACGGTGGACCTGATCGTGCCGCGCGGCGGCAAGGGGCTCACGGGGCGCGTCATCAATGAGGCGCGGGTGCCGGTGCTGGCGCATCTGGAGGGGCTTTGCCATGTCTTTATTCATGCCAAGGCCGATCCGGCCAAGGCGCGCAGCATTGCGCTGAACGCAAAAATGCGGCGCACCAGCGTTTGCGGCGCCGCCGAGACATTGCTGGTGGATCGCACGGTGCTGAAATCCCACGGCCTGCCGGTGCTGGAAGATCTGGCCAAGGCCGGCTGCGAGATCCGAGGCGACGAGGCGGTGCGCGAAGTTTATCCTTCCGCCAAGCTTGCGACCGAAGAAGACTGGAAGACCGAGTATCTCGACGCCATCATCGCGGTCAGGACCGTTGACGGTTTGGAAGAGGCGATCCGGCATATCGAGCATTACGGCTCGCATCACACCGACTCCATCGTCACCGAGGATGCCGCCGCCGCCGAAGCCTTTATGAACAGCGTCGACAGCGCCATTGTGCTGTGGAACGCCTCGACCCAGTTTGCCGATGGCGGGGAATTCGGCATGGGCGCCGAGATCGGCATCGGCACCGGCAAGATGCATGCGCGCGGGCCGGTGGGCGCCGAGCAGCTCACCACCTTCAAATATGTGGTGCGCGGCAATGGACAAACGCGTCCATGATGGCGCGGCCCTGATGGCGCTTCCTTGAGCTGGATAAAATCGCCCGGCCCGGCCAGTGACGGAATGCGCATTGGGCTTTTGGGCGGCTCGTTCGATCCCGCCCATGGCGGACATCTCTATGTCAGCGCCATCGCGCGCAAGGCGCTGAAGCTGGATTATGTCTGGTGGCTGGTGTCGCCGGGCAATCCGCTCAAGCCCGCGCCGGATGCGCTGGCTGTGCGGCTGAAGCGGGCCGGCCATGTTGCGCGCGACCGTCACATCTTCGTCACCGGCATCGAGGCCGGGCTGGGCACCCGCTACACCGTCGATACCGTGACCGCGCTGCAGAAACGCTTCCCGCGGGTCCATTTCATCTGGCTGATGGGCAGCGACAATCTGGAACAATTCTCCCGCTGGCGGCGGTGGCAGGCCATCGCCGATCGTATACCGATTGCGGTGGTGCGCCGTCCCGGAACCGTCCTGGCTTCCCTGCATGCCGGATTGGCGCGGCGCTTGGGTGTCGCAAGGCACCTTGAATCCGCGCCGTCCCTGACTGTGCTGGATGGACCACGCAGCCGCGAGAACTCGACCGAGCTTCGGGAACGGGCGCTTGGTGCCATGGCCGAAGCCATGCTAAATCCCGTAACCTGACCCAAAGGACCTTTAGCCCTGACTCGCAAAGCCGCTCCCAAATCCGCGAAAAAGCCCGCCGCAAAGGCGAAAGCCGCGAAAGCCACCAAAAAAGTTCCGGCCCGGTCCGCCCCTAAGAATTCCGGCAAAAAACCCGCCAAGAAAGGCGCCAAAAAGCCGCCGGCCAAAAAGGCGGTGACGGCTGCCCCGGCGCGCAAAGCCGCGCCGCTTAGCGATTTGCTCAAACGCATCCTGGCGTCACTGGACGACGACAAGGCCGAGAATATCGTCACCATCGATCTGGAAGGCCGTTCGGCGCTTTGCGACGCGGCCGTGATCGCTTCGGGCCGGTCTTCGCGCCATGTCGGGGCCATGGCCGAACATCTGGCGCGGCGGCTGAAGGAGTCGGGCTATGGCACCCGCCCGGTCAGCGGCCAGGTCCAGGGCGATTGGGTGCTGGTGGATGCGGGCGATGTCATCGTGCATCTGTTCCGCCCCGAAGTGCGCGACTATTACGACCTGGAAGGCATGTGGTCGGTCGGCAAGAAATAGTGCGCCGAACCTGCATGGGATCTCTCTCATGAGATTGTGGATCTACGCCATCGGCCATATGCGCGGCACGCCGGAAGGCCAGCTGTGCGAGGATTTCTGCGACCGCGCCCGCAAGCTGGGGCGCAATATGGGCATTGCCGCCGTGGTGCTGGAAGAGTTGCCGGTCTCCAAGCAACGCAGCGCCGAAGCGCGCATGAAGGACGAGGCTGAACGCCTGTCGGCAAAGCTGCCTGATGGCGCCCACATCGTCCTGTTGGATGCGCGCGGCAAAGGCATGACATCCGAGGATTTTGCCGAAATGCTGGGAAGCCTGCGCGATGTCGGCACCAAGGACATGGCGTTTGTCATCGGCGGGCCGGACGGCCTGGCGCCCTTGCCGGGCAAGAAATCGGGCCGCAGCCTGGCCTTCGGGCCCCAGACCTGGCCGCATCTTTTGGCCCGCGCATTGCTGACCGAACAAGTCTATCGCGCGCTCACAATTCTGGCTGGCCACCCCTACCACCGCGCCTAAACGCTTCCTTAACCATAATCGGCGATGGTGATGTGTCGTAGTGGGACTTTCCCATGGAAATCAAAGGCCCCGGTCGGATCGAAACCGCCGCTATCAAGCGCAAGACCACGTCTGGCGCTGCCGCGGGCGGCTTTTCCGTGTCAGGCGCCGGCGAAAGCCACGCCCAGATCGTGGCCGGTCCCGGCCCCATCGCCGCCCTCGACTCCATCCTGATGCTGCAACAGCTGGACGATTCCACCCAAGGCAAGTCCAAGGGCCTGGCGCATGGCGAACAGCTGCTCGACCTGCTGGATTCGGTGCGCGACGGCTTGTTGGCGGGCGGGATTCCGCGCGCCACCTTGAACCGCCTGGCGGCCGCGGTCACCCGCCGGCACGAAGCCTTTGCCGATCCCAAGCTACAGGACGTGCTCGATCAGATCGAGCTCAGAGCTCATGTGGAATTGGCGAAGCTCGAACAGCTCGACAAGCGCGTCGCTTAATTTAACTGCTCTTTTGCTGGCGCGAGGAATTTTGCGACGTGGGCAGGAGGCCGCACGGAGCGTATCCAGAATACGTGAGTACGGCCGACGAACCCACGACGCAAAAAGACCGCGCCCTAGTCTAAGCCCAGAAACGGCTGAAACCCGCCAAAGATCATCCGCTTGCCGTCGAACGGCATGTCTTTGTCCATGCCTTCCAGGCGTGGATCTTCCATCGCCTTTTTGTTGCAGGCATCCCGCACCTCTTTCGAGGGATAGACGATCCAGGAAAAGATCACGACCTCATCCTCTTTGGCCTGAACGGCGCGGGGGAAGGAGGTCAGTTCGCCATACGGCACATCGTCGCCGATGCATTCGACATAGTCGATGGCGCCGTTTTCCCGCCAGACCGGTTCGCACTTGCGGGACATGGCCTTGTAGGCGTCGAGCTTGCCCTTGGGCACCGCGATTATAAATCCGTCAACATAAGCCATGGCTCATCTCCTGATTTCGTCCAAAGGACGCGGGAACCCGCTTCGATCCGACAAGAGCTGACCAAAAAATTGGGCAATAAAAAAGGCGGCCGGAGCCGCCTCTTTTCAGATCTCGAGCAGCAATCGCTGCGGGTCTTCGAGGTTTTCCTTGACCTTCACAAGGAAAGTCACCGCCTCGCGGCCGTCCACGATCCGGTGGTCGTAGGACAGCGCCAGATACATCATGGGGCGGATTTCGATCTTGTCCCCGATCGCCATGGGGCGGGGCTGGATCTTGTGCATGCCCAGAATGCCCGACTGGGGCGAATTCAGGATCGGGGTCGACATCAGCGAGCCGAACACCCCGCCATTGGTGATGGAAAAGGTGCCGCCCTGCAGCTCTTCCAGCTTCAGCTTGTTGTCGCGGGCGCGGCTTCCGAAATCCACGATCGCCTTTTCGACACCGGCCAGCGACAGATGGTCGGCATCGCGAATGACCGGCACCACCAAGCCGCGTTCGGTCGAAACCGCAACGCCGATATCGTAGTAATTCTTGTAGATGATGTTGTCGCCTTCGATCTCGGCATTGATGTTGGGCAATTCTTTCAGGGCCGCCACCACCGCCTTGGTGAAGAAGCCCATGAAGCCCATCTTGACGCCGTGCTTCTTTTCGAACGCGTCCTTGTAGGTGGCGCGCAGGCCCATCACCGCACTCATGTCGACTTCGTTGAAGGTGGTGAGCTGGGCGGCGGTATTCTGGGATTCCTTCAGGCGCAGCGCGATGGTCTTGCGCAAACGGGTCATCGCGACCTTTTCTTCGCGCGCTTCGTTGCTGCGCGGGCCCGCAGGGGCGGCAGCAACCGGAGCCGGGGCGCTCGAGCGCGCCGCAAGCGCGCCCAGCATGTCGCCCTTGGTGACGCGGCCGTCGCGGCCGGTGCCGGCGACGGAAGACAAAGGCACGCCGGATTCCTCGGAGATGCGCTTGGCCGAGGGCATGGCGGGGGCATCGGCTTTCGGAGCGGCAGGGGCGGGGGCCGGAGCTGCGGCAGGCTTGGGCGCTTCGGCCTTCGGGGCCGCCGCAGGGGCGCTGCCGGCTTTGCCTTCGGCAATGGCGCCCAAGAGCGCGCCGACCTGCACCGTGGCGCCGGCCTGGGCGGAAATCGATTCAATTGCGCCGTCGGTGGGCGAGGGCACTTCGACCGTGACCTTGTCGGTCTCCAGTTCCAGCAGCGGCTCGTCGCGCTTCACCGCATCGCCTTCCTTCTTGAACCATTTGGAGATGGTGGCTTCGGTGACGGACTCGCCCATCGC
>CBHTTW010000104.1:0-8313 GCA_966096025.1 uncultured Alphaproteobacteria bacterium
TGCAGAAGGCGCAGGCGCGGGTGCAGGTGTCGCCCATGATCATCATGGTGGCGTGCGCCTTGGTCCAGCATTCGCCGATATTGGGACAGGCCGCTTCCTCGCAGACCGTGTGCAGCTTGTTGGCGCGCACGATTTCGCGGGTGACTTGATATTCCTTGGACACCGGCGCCTTGACCCGGATCCAATCGGGCTTGCGCGGGATGTCGTTGTCCGGCCGGTGCGCTTTTTCCGGGTGTCTCAGTTTGTCGATGACCACTGCCATGGCCCCCATATAAAGGGCCGGGCGGGCAAAATCACGCCCGGCTTTGGCCGGTCAGCCATGCCCTTTACTCCGGGGCCGGTTTGTCAAAGGGTTCGCCAGGGAAGACCTGAACGGAGAACCAGATGCGGATAGAAGGACAGTGCCATTGCGGCGCCATAGCCTATGAAGCCGAGGTCGATCCGGGGAAGGCCTCGATCTGCCATTGCACCGATTGCCAGACCTTTTCGGGGGCGCCGTTCCGCGCCAGCGTGCCGGCCAAGGCTGAGGACCTGCATTTTCGCAAAGGCAAACCCCAGAACTACGTAAAGGTCGCGGACAGCGGCAATCGCCGGGCCCAAGGCTTTTGCGGCACTTGCGGCACCTCGCTCTATT
Source organism: uncultured Alphaproteobacteria bacterium (assembly GCA_966096025.1). GTDB lineage: Bacteria > Pseudomonadota > Alphaproteobacteria > Micropepsales > Micropepsaceae > Rhizomicrobium. The sequence continues at coordinate 635 of CBHTTW010000104.1, forward strand.
CCACCTCGGCCGATGATCCCAAAGTCTATAATTTGCGCCTGGGGGCGGTAAGGCAGCGGGCGCAGATTCCGCCCCACAGCCAGATCTGGTGCGAATCGGGCCAGGCCTGGGCCCGGGATGTCACCGCCCTGCCCAAGGGGTGAGCCTCGAACCCTTTTGGCCCGAACCTTTGTCCAAGTCGGGCGTTTGCATGGGGAACTCCTGTCGAGAGGTATACCATGGCCGTTCATGCCATCCGTTCGCGCCGCCGCCCCATTCGCCCGGCAGTCACAAAAGCGTCGTCCGGTTCCTCATTGGCTGCCCGTGTCAGCCGCATCGCTCTCAGCCGTCCGGCCCGCGCCACCTATTTCGTGCTGGGTGCTGCCGGCCTGGCCGCCATTGCGGTGGCGCTGATCGGCCCCAAACGGATCGAGCGCGAGGTTCTCAAACCGCTGCGCGGCGCCATCGAGCCCCAGGCGGAAAAGCTTTGGGCGGACGCCAAGCCGCTGCGCGATCAGATCGCCGGAGTGTTCAAATCCGCCGGCCCCGGCGCGCGCAAGCGCCTGGTCCGCAGCTTCCAAAGCTGGATCGGGCATTTTCACGCCACATAAGGTATAGCCAGTCGGCAGCTTGCGGATTGCCGAGATGCCGGATCACGACAAAGGAAAGTCGACGCGCAAACCGTTCGACCCGGCTTCCGCGAAGCGCTCGCTGTTCCGGGCCCTGGCCGATGCGCGGCGCGAGCATGGCGCCGATAAAATTGCCTTGGTCGATGCCGACGACCGCACGTTCACCTATGACGAAATCATCCAGGCCAGTTTCGCGCTCGGCTCGGCGTTGAAACGTGGCACAAGGCAGGACGAATGTGTGGGCGTGATGCTGCCCACCGGCGCGGCCGCGGCCCTGACCTTCTTCGCGCTCTCCGCTTATGGACGTGTTCCCACCATGCTGAATTTCACCAGCGGATTGGCGGGTTTGAAAAGTGCGTTGCGCACCGCCAAGGTCAAGCGGGTGATCACCGCCCACCGGCTGGTGGAAAAAGCCGGGCTGCAGGATGTCATTGCCGGGCTGGGAGCGGAGATCGTCTATCTGGAAGACGTGCGCAAAAATCTTTCCCTGCGCAACAAGCTGGCGGCGGTGACCGGCAAGATCGTGCCCGGCCTGTTCTCCGCCAAGCCCGATCCGTCCAAGCCGGCCGCGATCCTTTTCACGTCGGGCACCGAGGGCGAGCCCAAGGGCGTGGTGCTGAGCCATGAGAATATCCTGGCCAATGTCAGCCAGGCGCGGGCCCATTTCGATTTTTATGCCGGCGATGTGCTGCTCAACCCCCTGCCCGTCTTTCATTGCTTCGGCCTGACGGTGGGAACCCTGCTGCCGCTCATGATCGGGGTGCAGATCGTCAGTCATCCCACGCCGCTGCAACCCAAGGAGATCGTGCAGCGCATCCGCCGCCACGGCGCCACCATCCTGATTTCCACCGACACCTTCATCAACCAGTATGCGCGGGTCAGCGACAGCGGCGATCTGGACAGTTTGCGCATGGCGGTGTGCGGCGCCGAACGGCTGCGCGAAGAGACCCGCGCCTTCCTGCGCAAAAAATGCGGCGTGAGCCTGCTCGAAGGCTATGGCGTGACCGAAGCCGCCCCCGTGCTGGCCGCCAACCAGGTCGATGCCAATCATCCCGGCACGGTGGGCCGCATGCTGGCGGGCATAGAGGCGCGGCTGGAGCCGGTCGAAGGCATCAGCGGCGCCGGCCGGCTGCATGTGCGCGGCCCCAACATCATGCTGGGTTATCTCAAATCCGACGCGCCGGGAAAGATCGTCGCTCCCGAAGGCGGTTGGCATGATACCGGCGACATCGTCGCCATCGACGAGGAAGGTTTCATCGCCATTCGCGGCCGTCTCAAGCGTTTCGCCAAGATCGGCGGCGAAGCGGTGTCCCTGACGGTGGTGGAAAATGTCGCCAGCGCGCTTTGGCCCGACGACAGCCATGCCGCGGTCGCGGTGCCCGACGGGCGCAAGGGCGAGCAGATCGTGCTGGTGACCACGGCGCCGGAAGCCAGCCGCGCCCAAATGGTGGTATGGGCGCAGGATCACGGCGTCACCGAATTGGCATTGCCGCGCCGCTTGATTTTGGTCGATGCGATTCCCCTGCTGGCGACCGGCAAGACCGACTATGTCTCGGTGCAAAAAATGGTGGCCAACCAGACCGAATCCGCACCTTAGAGACACTTGCAGGTCCTGCCTAAAAATATAGTAAAAATATAGACTTACAGGGAATTCTTTATCGCGCTTTGCGAGCGACATTGACAATCATTCGCAACTGGAACACTATCCCTGCGGCTGAGAATTGCTCTCGGCGGGAGTGTTTGGATGATCGTCTGCGTCTGCAATAGACTCAACGAACAGCGCATCGGCGCCGCGATTTGCGGCGGCGCGAACTGCGCCGATGAGGTCTATACACGCTGCGGCGTGAGAAAGAATTGCGGACGATGCCAAGAGACAATCGAAGAAATGCTGGAAAAAAGCCGGGAAGCGCTGTCTCTGGCCGCGGAGTAAGCAGCGGAAGCGCGCCGGGCCCCGAGCCCCACGCCTCCATTGCCGGCGATCCCGTCACCATCTCGTTCCTCAACAAGGTGCTCAAGAACGAGCTCACCGCCATCAATCAGTATTTCCTGCATTCGCGCATGCTGGCCGACTGGGGTCTCAGCCACCTGGCGCACAAGGAATACGAAGAATCCATCGACGAGATGAAGCACGCCGACAAGCTGATCAAGCGGGTGCTGTTTCTGGGCGGGTTGCCCAACCTGCAGGATCTGGGCAAGCTGTTGATCGGCGAGAGTGTCGCCGAAGTGCTGAAGTGCGACCTGGCGCTGGAGATGAAGGGCCTGCCCGATCTCAAACAGGCGATCGGCCATTGCGAGACGGTCAAGGATTTCATCAGCCGCGAACTGTTCACCCACATTCTGGACAGCGAGGAAGAGCATATCGACTTCCTGCAGACCCAGATGCGCTTGATCGAACAGATGGGCATTGAAAACTATGTCCAGCTGCAAACCAAGCCAAATGAGGCCGGCTCATAAGCCGCGAGGAATTTTGGGATCAGGCCAGGAGCGAGGAGCGATGTGGGCAAATAGCCCATGAGCGACGAGCAATGCCGCCTGAGCCCAAAAGGACCGCGGCTAGAACTCGGCTTCCAGCTCGTCGATACCCGTGCGCTCGGTCTTGGCCGCCTCGATCCATTCGATCATGTCGGGCAAGGCCTGGATGGTCTCGCAGTAATCGGCGCATTGCCGGTCCAGCTTCACGTCATAGGTGGTGAAGCGGGTGGTCACGGGCGCGTACATCGCATCCGCCAGGCAAGGCGTCTCGCCGAACAGGTAAGGCCCGCCATATTTGCCAAGACATTCGCGCCAGATGGTGATGACGCGGTCGATATCGGCCTGGGCCGCGGCCCAGATCTTGAAGCCCTTATAATGCGCCTTCAGATTCATCGGCAGCGCCGAGCGCAGGTTGGAAAAACCGGAATGCATCTCCCCGGAAATAGAGCGGCAATGGGTGCGCGCCGCGGCATCGCGCGGCAACAGACCGGCCTGGGGGAACTGTTCGGCGAGATATTCGGCGATCGCCAGGGTGTCCCACACCTTGATTCCATTGTGGGTCAGGCACGGCACCAGGAAGGACGGCGACAGCAAAAGCAGCTCGGCGCGGGCGGAAGGATCGTCGCTGGAGAGTAATTCTTCCTTGAAATCCAGGCCCGCCATCCGGCAGAGCAGCCAGCCCCGCAGGGACCAGGATGAGTAGTTCTTGCTCGAAATGGTCAGAACCGCGCCGCTCATATTCACCAGTTTCTATGCTTTTGGCGCGTTGACAAGCATTATTTTGCACTGCAGCATTATCTTATCGGCTAGGGTCCATCCATAGCGGAATCCTGTGTGATTCCAGGGGGCTTGCGAGAGTGTTGTACGACGCCTATCAGGCCCAGCAGGATTTGTTCGCGCCGGCGCGCGCGGGCGCCGACCTGGTCAAGGCGGCGTTCAGCGACACGGTTCTGGGCCCTGCCGCCAATTATGTCTTCCGCAGCCTGGCCGCGGGGGCGGAGATCGTTTCCCGTTCCCATCTGATCCATGACCGCCCCGACTATCGCATCGACCAGGTGATGGTGGCCGGCGAGCCCGTCGCGATCCATGAGGAAATCGCCCTGTCCCTGCCCTTCGGCAATCTGGTGCATTTCCGCAAAGAGGGCGCGGCGCAGCAGCCCAAGGTGCTGCTGGCGGCGCCCATGGCGGGACATTTCTCAACCTTGTTGCGCAATACCGCCCAAACCCTGTTGGCCGATCACGATGTCTATCTCGCCGACTGGAAAAGCGCCCGGGATGTGCCGCTTTCGGAAGGCGGCTTCGGCACCGACGATTATATCGACCACTTGCGGAGCTTCTTTGAGCATATCGGCCCGGGTGTGCATGGCATGGCGGTGTGCCAGCCCTGCCCGCTGATGCTGGCGACCACGGCGCTGATGGCCGAGGACGCTTCGCCCGCCACCCCGCGCAGCCTGGTGCTGATGGCGGGCCCGGTCGATACCGCCATCAATCCCACCAAGGTCAACAGCCTGGCCAATGAACATCCGGTGGAATGGTTCGAGCACAATCTGATCACCACCGTGCCGCGCCGCTATGCCGGGGCGCACCGCCGGGTCTATCCCGGATTCCTGCAGTTGACGGCCTTTGTCACCATGAACCTGTCGCGCCATGTGCGCGCCCATATGGATCTGTTCAGCCATATCCTGAAAGGCGAAATCGCCAAGGCCGACGCCAATCGCCGGTTCTATGACGAATATTTCTCGGTCGCCGACCTGCCCGCCGAATTCTATCTCGAGACCGTGCGCAAGGTGTTCCAGGAGCAGCATCTGGCGCGCGGCATTTACACCTATCGCAACCGCCGGGTCGATCCGCGCGCCATCAAGAAGACGGCGCTGCTGACGGTGGAAGGCGAGCGCGACGATATTTGCGGCCTGGGCCAGACCATGGCGGCGCAGGACCTGTGTTCCAGCATCAAGCCGTTCCGCAAGAAGCATTATGTCCAGGCCGGAGCCGGGCATTATGGCGTGTTTTCCGGAACGCGCTGGCAAACGCAGATCTATCCGGTGGTGCGGAGCGTCATCCAGGCGGCGAACTGATCATTTGAGTGTGGTGTTCAGCACCCAGGCCAGCCGCAAGCCGGCCTTGCCCAACTGCATGCGCGTTGTCTCTGCCTGGCGCACGGCATAATCGCGCGACAGCCGGAGTTCGCGACGGCCTGCCAGCGGCGGGTAAATCCGGTCGCGGGCTATTATATGGGCTTCGTTTGCCCATTGCGTAGGCATTCCCGCCGTCCAGACCTTGCGCTCCTGCGGCGACAGCGTGCGTTCGATGCGTTCGGCGATGCCGGTCGAATTATTTCCCAGAACCTCGACCACGTCGCCATCCCAGATACGATGCAGACTGGCGCGGGTGCGTCCGAGTGTGACCCGCACCTGGTTGCCGCCCCTGTCGTCATTGTCCACGGCATGAAGCGGCTGGTGTATGTCCGCCACCAAATGAATCAGGAAGCGCAAGGCTTCACGGCGCGGCCCATCGCCCAGCTCGCGGTCGGCCAGCAGGCGCATATTTTTTTCGATCTGCGCCACCACACAATCGCCCGCCGGACAATCGCGTCTGGGATCATAGCCACGGACGCCGAGCGGAATGTCGACATAATGCCAGGAGCCTGTCTCGCGGCGCCGGTCGCGAATCTCGTCCGCCCAGTTGGCGTCATGCACCAGCATCGCATTGCCGCCCAGCAGGCGCGCGACTTCCGTCCTGGCCTTTGCGGACAGATGCCGGCCGGCGATCAAGGCCACCACCTCATGGCCTTGCGGACCCCAGGCCCAGGCAGGCGGCGAACCGGCAAGCAGCAGCAGCAGTATGGCGGAAAGAATGCGCCGCATCGGGATGTCCAAAATGCAATCGGAACAATTCTTTATACGGTATATCCCGCATTGACCAAGGGAGGGGGGTGACGGTTATATGGCAAAGGCCTCAAGGGCCTGTCGGCAACCATGGAACCCGCTCTTTGAATCCCACCCCCCGCGATTTTTCACAATTGGTGCGACTTGCCGGCCGCCTCAAGCGCGGGCTTGGCGGCGCCGGTGAAGCGTTGGCCACCACGGACGGGCGCTGGGCCTTGGTCTCCACCTCCATGACCGCTCTGGTCGCGGGCGCCATCGCCTGGATGGCGATGGGCGTGGTGCCGCTCGACCGTCCCATGGTCGCGCCGGGCCGTTCCTCCCTGCCCTATGCGCTGTTCATGAAACTGATCCGCGCCAGCGAACCGCAAATCACCAATGACAATTCCGACAATGCCAATCCCAATCCCGGGGTGGAAAGCCGCACCGTCACCTTGGATGCGGGCGACACCTTGGCGGGCATGCTGGAAGATGTCGGCATTTCCGTGCAGGACGCCAATGCCGTGGTCGCCGCCATGGGCAAGAATTTCGATGCCCGGGCGCTGAAGACGGGCCAGGCTTTCGACCTCACCTATTCGGTTGCCTCCATCGATGTGGGAGGCAGGCCGGGAGCGGCCGCACCCCGCACCACCACCATCATGGTCAACGACAAGCCGGTGACGGTGCCGGTGGATGCCGGCATAGAAGACAGCAGCGACGCAAGGGAGGAAAATTCCGAACCGATCTCGCGGTTGTTGTCGCTGCATTTCTCTCCCTCCATCGAGCAGGAAATGACGGTCACCCGCACCACCGACGGCGACTTCATTGCCGAGCTGGTGAAGAAGGAATTGCAGGCGCACAGCCACCGCGCCGGCGGCACCATCGATTCCAGCCTCTATCTGGCCGCGATGCAGGCGGGCATCCCCGCCGATGTGGTGGTGGATATGATCCGCATGTTTTCCTACAAGGTGGACTTCCAGCGCGACCTGCATCCCGGCGACAAGTTTGAAGTCTATTACGACTATTATTACACGCCCGACGGCACACCGGCGAAATACGGCGCCATCAGCTATGCGATGATGACCTTGGACGGCAAGGACATCCCGATGTACCGCTTCCAGCCCGAAGCGGGGGAGCCGGCGGAATATTTCGACGCCAAGGGCGAAAGCGCCAAGGGCCTGTTGATGAAGACGCCGGTGGACGGCGCGCGCATCTCATCGGGCTTCGGATCGCGTTTCCATCCCATCCTGGGTTACACCCGCATGCACAAGGGCGTGGATTTCGCGGTTCCCACCGGCACGCCGGTGATGGCGGCGGGCGCGGGCACCATCCAGTTCATGGGCCGGGCCAGCGGCTACGGCAATTTCGTCAAGATCAGCCACGGCAACGGCTATTCCACCGACTATGGCCATCTCCAGCGCTTTGCGCCCGGCATGCGCCGCGGCGCGCGGGTGCGCCAGGGCCAGGTCTTCGCCTATAGCGGCATGAGCGGCATGGCGACGGGTCCGCACCTGCATTACGAAATTCTGGTCAACAATACCCAGGTCAATCCGCTGAAGGTGAAGATGGCGCAGGGACGCCAGCTTGCGGGCAGATTGCTGGGCTCTTTCACCAGGGCACGCCAGGACATCGACACCATGGTCGCCAATGCCGCGCTGGAGACCAAGGTGGCGGATAATGCGACCGACCTCAGACAGGCCAAAGCCAAATAGCTCTCATGCTTCGACGGGCTCAGCAT
>CBHTTW010000105.1:0-8239 GCA_966096025.1 uncultured Alphaproteobacteria bacterium
CCAGGAACGCAGCAGCTTGCCGCTGGTGTCGAACTCCAGCACCGAAGGCGCGGCGTTGCAGCAGTCGGCTATCGCGCCGTTGGGACGGGCAAAGCCCTGGCCGTTCTTGCCGTCACCACCGCCGCGCGTTTCCAGCGCCGCCTCGTCATTGGTCATGGTGCGCGGCCGGTTCGCTATCCAGATGTGATCATGTTGGTCGACATAAAGACCCGCGACCTGGCCCAGCAGCCAGTTGTTCGGCAAAGGCGCCGGAAAGCCCGGATCGGAAACAAAGCCAGGCATCGTGGCACTGCCCGATTTGTTGTAGATGCCGGTATGGGCATAAAGCCGGTCCAGGATGGATTGATCCTTTTTGACGGCATTCTGGGCCAAGGCCGCACCGACAATAATCCCCGGCGCCAGCATCGCTGCCAGCAACATCGCAATCTTGCGCATTCGCTTCCCTTTAATTTTGAGTCAGTTGTTCCTGGGGTACTTCGATCACCTTCAGACGCTTGGGCGCCTTGCCCACCTTGATTCGGGCGATTTCTTTTTCGGTTTTGATGTCCATGATCGACGTGTCATCGGTATCGGCATTGCTCACCGCGGCATACTTTCCGTCATGGGACATGCTGATCCAGTTGGGGCATTCGCCCACCGCGAGCTTCTTGCCCACCGTCCGGGTCGCGATGTCATAAACATAGACGCCGCTGTCGGACACCGAGGTGATCCAGATTTTCTTGCCGTCCGGCGTCAGGGTGATGCCATGCACCGGGGTGTTGGGCGGCTCGACCCGGCAGTTGAGCCAGGGCATGGGCGGCAGCACGAACTGAGTCATGGTCTTGTTGACCAGGTCGATGGTGGCCATGCCGTGCAACCCGCTGAGGGCGGTATAAAGCGTCTTCTCATCGGCGGTGACGATGAAAGGGCGCGGATCGCCCGCCACCTTCACGTCATTGGTGACTTCCATGGTCCGCAAATCGATGCGGCGGATGAAGGAACTGTCGCGCGCCTCGCAATAGACGATGCTGTTGCTGCCGCCCTCGGGCGTGAAGCAATTGTGCGGCTTGCGCACCGGGATTGTCTTGACGATTTTCTTGGCCGCGAGCTCGATGATGACGGCGCTGTTGGCCGGGGGCAGCAGCGGCACCACCACATAACGGCCGTCGCTGGTGACGGCGCATTCATTGGGCCGGCCCGGCAGATCGATGCTGTCGGTGATGGTGTTGGTCTTGGTGTCCAGCACCTTGAGCGTGTTGTCCGACTCGATGGTGACATAGGCCTTGCGGCCGTCGCCCTGGGCGCAGATGCCATGCACCAGGTGCCCGACCTTCAAGGTTTTGAGGACTTTCTGGGTCGGCAGATCGATGATGGTGATGTCATCGCCCTGGCTGTTGCCGACATACAGGATCGAACGGGTGGCGGCTTGCGCCATGGTGAGGGAGGCGGCGAGCAGGGCGGCGGCAAACAGGGTGAATTTTCGCAAAGGCACCTCCCGTTCTTTTCGGGAATTCTAGCCCAAGCGGCGATCCGAGGCCAACGGCTTACCGGTGGGCAAGAGGCCGCGCTATCGCCCGAACCGGCTTTTGGCTAGTTTGGCCGCCGGATCAAGGGTCAGCTCCATGTTGGGTCTTAATGTTCGGTCTTAGCCTCTGGCATATCGCGCTTCTGCTGGTGATCGGCTTCCTGCTGTTCGGCGGCAAACTCTCGGACTTGATGGGGGCGGCCGGCAAAAGCCTGCGGCAGGAGGGGCCGGCGCTGGGCGCCCGCATGCTGCCGCCCTTCTGGCAGCGCATCCTGCAGATGCTGTTCAAGCGCTAGCGGCCGCGCGCTTCGTCCAAAATCCTACGGCGAAGCGGTTTTTCCGCCTCCCAGGGCGCGCGGCGCTGACAAATTGGTGAGCCGTTCGCTCTCGCCAGGCAGCGTGAAATTTTCCGTTATCTTGTAAAGCCGCCCGCCCTTACCCTTCCAGATAAGCTGATACTGGCCGGGATCCCGGGCGGCGACATCCGCCACCTGCTTGATATGGTCCCACTGCCGTGGCCGGCCGGGATCGCGCAGCAGCAATAGGGGAATACGAAAGCTGTTGATGGCGGCCGCAACCTCATCGATGCTCCGGTACAGAGGTATGTAGTCCTGGTTGTTGTATCCGCCGCCGCCCAGCAAACGGACACCCCGCACACCGAATATGTCCGCGGACCGGTCGCGCAGGCGGATCAGTTCACTGATCGCGGCGCCCTCGCCGTCCGCATCCGACACGACCAGGAGAGCACGATTGTTGGCCGGCATTTGGCGCATCGCTATTTCCACACCTTCGCGAACGCCCATATCGGCACGATGGGGCACGGCGAGAATAGCCGGCAAGAGCAAAAGCAGCGAAGCAGCGAAGGCGGCGCTGCGCATCCAATGGCCGGGCAGCTGAACGATCAGCAACGCCGCCAGCGCAAACAGGCATGGCAATGCCGGCAAGATGTAGCGCATCTCCAGCGCGACAGGCACGGCGGCCTGAAATATCAACACTGAAATAATCAAGGCGAAAAGACTGCCCCATAAAGGGTCCAGCGAACGGCCACGGCGAAGCACCAGCCAGATGCCGCCGATGGCCGCCAGAAGAACACCGGCACCGGCGGCGAAGAGCATGGCGCGCAGATCGACCCGCAAAGATTCAAGGGCATAGTCGATGCCGAATGTGCCGCGATAACCCGCTTCGGCCATTGTATGGGTAAACAGATACCAGGGGCCCGCCAGTATCAGGACGATCGGCACGCTGGTCCAAAGCCAAGGCGAGCGCAGCCGGTCAAATCTTCCGGTGACGGCAATGGCGATGGGGGGCAACAGCGCCAGACATCCCGCATTGCCTTTCACCATCAGGGTCGAGGCCGCAATCACCGCAAACAGGATCGCCGGCAACGCCCGCCCGCTGCGCAGGAATTGCGCAAAGGCGGCGGCAGCTAGCAGGCAACCCAGCGCCACCGGAATATCGAGCATCAGGTTGGTGACTTCCCCCAATATCATCGGGGATAAGACAAACCCGGCCGCGGAAAAAACCGCCGGTACGATTCCAAGCAGCGGCCTTACCAGGGCATAGAGGGTTGCCGCAACCAGAGCCGCCGTCGCCGCGACCAGCAGCAGCATGCGCTGGTCGAAAGGGGCCGCCAAACTCCACACCGCCTCGATGCCATAATAGAGCGGCGGCCAATGACCGATTCCCACCAGAGGATAATGCCCGGCGAAATCCCTGAGCTGCTGCATCGGATGGAGCAATCCGCCGCGCAGAAGATCGGCAAAGAAGATGCCCGATGCGTAATGTGCCGCGGCGTCTCCCACCATTTCGGCATCAAAAGCGCCCAGCCAGAATTGTGCCGCGGTCAGCGCCATCAAGGCGACGGCGAACGAAACTGCGAAATTCGCCAATGCGCCCCGGCTCATGTCATTCATCCCGCAGGTTGGACTTGATGCCGAGAAAACTCATGAAGAAAGTGGCATAGACGGCCTGAACGCCCAACATCAACAAAGTCGTTGCCGGAATCGCGACCCGCATGGTCTGGGACGGCGAAAGCGGACCGAAATCCGAACCGATCCAGCCGCCGATCGCCAGGACCGAAAGCGCGGCGCCGCCCAATATCATGATCAACCCCGCGACAAGGCCGCGCTCCAGCGTCAACAGCGTCAATAACCGGATAAAAGACTCATCCCTTGGAACAATCCGCTCGCGCATTCCGTAAATTTTGGCGAACACCCAGAAAAACACGGTCTGAAATCCCAACACGACGCCCAGCGAGGCATAGAGCAAAGAATGGATATCGAGCGATGCGCCCATGAACTGACGTTGCGCGGGCAACAACCAAGCCATCGCCAGCAGGCCCAGGAGAAAAACCGTCAGTCCGGGGTAGAGAAACAGCCAACGCGGACTGAACAGCAGCAAAAGGCGCAAGTGGCGCCAACCGTCGCGCCAGCTGTTCAAATGCGGCGGCCGGCCGCGGCCATCGGGCGAAAGCGTCGTCGCAACCTCCGCAATGCGCAGCCGCGCCACCGAGGCCTTGATCACCATTTCGCTGGCGAATTCCATTCCCGGCGCTTGCAGGTCAAGTCCAAGGATACTGCTCCTCCGGAATCCCCGCAGTCCGCAGTGAAAATCGCGGCACGGGCTGCCGAAGAAAAGACGCCCTACGAAGGTCAGAACGGGATTGCCCAAATAACGGTGCAAGGGAGGCATCGCACCGGGTTTGATGCCACCCGCGAAACGGTTTCCCATGACCAAATCGCAACCTTCGCGCAATTTGGCCATGAACGGGTCGAGCCCCAGGAAATCATAACTGTCGTCGCTGTCGCCCATGATGACGTAACGCCCGCGCGCCGCGAGAATGCCGGCCTTCAAGGCGCTGCCATAACCGCGCTGGGGAACATCGACGACACGGGCGCCGCGGCTGCCGGCGATCGCCTGCGATCCGTCGGTGCTTCCATTGTCCGCGATCACAATCTCTCCGGCCACGCCACTGCGTTTCAGATAGGCCGATGCCTTGTCGATACAGGCCGGCAGCGTTTTTGCTTCGTTGAGACATGGCATCACGATCGTGAGTTCCATGTCACCGGCGGAAACTGTCGCTTCGCCTTGAATCATCCCCATCCCCCCAGCCGTCTGCTTCCTACAAAAGCAGCCGGACACACATTTCTTTTTCGTAGTTCCCCAAAAATCTTGGTTCTTGCCAGCAACAGCGCCGGATGGTGCAAATCTGAATTCGCCAAGTCTAGGCGCGCGGCAAGATTTTGCGCAACCTGGAAACGGCCTAACCGCCGCAAATCTTTACTATTTTTCCAAATAAAGACCACCTGTGCCATGCCAAGCCTGCAGCAGATCCGGCGCGACATCACCCCGCAACGCGCCGACGCCCGAACCATGACGTGATCACGACTGCGCGTGACGGGAAATTCTGTCACATTGCCGGTTCACGGCGCGGAGACACAATCCGTCCATCAATGCATGAGGTTGTGTTGGATTTGTCCATGAAAGGCGACAGCCCGGTCCGCTATCAGCGTTTGGCGTTGCTGCTCATCCTCCTGGGCGTGGCTGTTCGGGTTTGGTTTCGAACGCCGATCGACTTTTGGGAAGATGAGATCATTGCCGCCACCCATGCGACGCAGCCTTTCGGACGGTTGCTGATCAACGTCGTGCGCAACGATGTCCATCCGCCGCTTTATTTCTTTCAACTGCATCTGTGGGCCCTGTTGGGCCAATCGGATGCTTGGCTGAAGTTGAACTCCCTGCTGTGGAGCCTGGCGGCGCTGGCTTCTCTTTGGTGGACCGCCAACAGATTGTACGGAAGCCGCATGGCGCTGTTGGCGGTGGCGATTTTCGCCATCCTGCCCTCGCCCGCCTACATGGCGGACCAATTGCGCATGTACGCCATGCTGTCGACCTTGATCATCTGGGCGTTCTATTTTTCCGCCACCTGCTTTGGCGGCGAAACAGCAAGCCGTAGAAATCTGATCGGCCTTGCACTTGTGCTGATCGCGATCTGCAACACCCACGCCATCGGCGCGATCGCGGTTTTCAGCAACGGCATCTACAGTCTGAGCCTGGTCCTGAACCATCCCCGCGACAGGCGGCGGCTCAAGGCCTGGCTTCTGATCTATGGCATTTCAATTGTCAGCGCCGCGCCTTGGATCGTCAACGGCATGCTCCATGACGCCAATCTGGGCAGCTGGGACAGTATCGCCGATTTCTTTGCCCTTGCCGCATCCACGACCTTACTGGGTCAGATTCCTTTCAAGGAACATTTCCTTCGCGGCGCGGGGGCGGCCATTTGGCTGGCGCTTATCGCTTTCGGGCTTGCGGGACGGCGAAGCCGCGCAATGACGTTCGCCTTCCTTCTTGTACCGCTGCTTCTGGCGATCACGACGGAGATCCTGCACAAGCCGCTTTTCAAATGGAATATTTTTTCCACGCTGGAGGCGCCCTTTTTCGCGCTCGTCTTGGCGCAGGGGCTCGAAATACGGGACAACCGCACCGTCCGTCTTCTCTCCGCCGGTTGCGTGCTTGCCTTTCTCGCAATCTGTATCGCCACCCGCCTGACGGTGCGGGATTCCGAAGGTTACCGCGCTTTGGCCAACCTCATTCGCGCCAATTATAAGGCGGGCGATATTGTTTATGTGCCGCAACCTTCCATTTTTGGCGGCTTGGCCTGGTATCTGGAAGGCCCCGACCGGGGATCGCCGCTCGGCATCGCGCCGCCGCCCTCGCCGCAATGGCGAAAAGTCTATGACAGACTAGGTCCGCGCTTGGTGGCGATGCTGGGATTGGAGCCGCAATCGCAGATTTTGCATGGCAAGAACGCGACCCTGCTGATTGGAAATGATTCGGCGGACCAGGCGGCCGGCGCGGCGCGGGTGTGGCTTGTGACGGTGGAGAGAGGCGATCTGAAGGACGGTTATCCGCCGCCGGAGCTAAATGGTCTGCGTCCGCAATGGTCCAAGCCCGGAAGGCTGCGGACCACGCTATATGCGTCATCGCAGCAGAAGGTTGTCGGGGCGCAATAGAGCAAGGTTTGGATGAAATGGTACAGTTGGGTGGGCTTGAACCACCGACCTCCGGATCCACAATCCGGCGCTCTAACCAACTGAGCTACAACTGCACACACGGCCTTGCGGCCAACTCTCGAGCCCTTTTCCGGCGCTCTCCCCGGGGCGCGCTTGGCTGCGCGCCCGTCCTCGCTAACGCTCGGACCCAACTGAGCTACAACTGCACGCGGCCTTGCGGCCAAGGACCGGCGTTCTATGGGCCGCCCACAGCAAAAGCAAGGGTTTAGGCTGGTGCAAGGCAGGGGAATCGCCCATTTTCCGCCTCATCCGCCGGTAAGGCTTGGCTTCCCTGTATCTTTCCCCTTGCTCGGCTAGTCTGGCTCTCATGAAGTTGCGCCGTGGCGTTCTTTTTGGCTTGGCATTCCTGCTGATCGCCCTGATCGGGGTCCTTTATCTGCACACCCGTCCCGCCCCCATCCTGACGGTGATGACCTGGCCGGGCGCCTATGGCCGGGCCCAGGCCAGCGCCCAGATGCGCCCCTATGGCGCCGAAAGGGACGTCGATGTCCGCCCCGCGGTCTGGGACGGCGAATTGGCCGAAATCCGCGCCATGGTGAAGACACGCCAGTACAAGGCCGATGTGATCGATTTCGAACTGCCCACCGCCGTCCAGGCCTGCCGCGAAGGCCTGCTGGAAAAAATCGACGCCGCTATCTTGCCGGCCGGCGCCGATGGCGTGCCCGCGGCGCGCGATTTTGTGACCGGCGCCATCGGACCGTGCTGGGTCGGCGGCATGGTCTATTCCCAGGTGATGGTTTTCTCGCCCCACCTCAAACAAACACCTCAAACATTGACGGACTTTTTCGATACCAAGAAATTCCGTGGCCGCCGCGCCATGATCCGCGCCAATGCCAAATTCAATCTGGAGATGGCGCTGTTGGCCGACGGTGTCGCGGCGGGCGAAATCTACCGCACCCTGGAAACGCCCGAAGGGCTGGACCGCGCCTTCGCCAAATTGCAGGCGCTGCGCCCGATCTGGGCCCATGACAGCAAAGACGCCTTGAATTGGGTGAAGAATGGCCAGGCCATCATGGCCACGGCCTTGAATGGCGATGTGCAGGCCCAAAAAGATATCACCCCCGGCGTGATCTGGGACCATCAGCTCTATGAAATGGATGTCTTCGCCATACCCGCGGGCAATCCCAACAAGGAACAGGCGCTGGATTTCATCGTCTTTGCCACCGACAGCACCGCGCTGGCCAATGTCGCCAACTGGTCCGGTTTTGGGCCGGCGCGCCGCTCCGCCATTGCCCTGGTCGGCAACAATCCCGAATTGGGCACCCCCATGCGGCCGCTGCTGCCCACCGCGCCGGAAAATTTCCGCCACGCCTTCGCCATCGATGACGGCTGGTGGCTGACGCATGGTCCGGCCATCGCCTCGCGCTGGCGGGAGTTTGTCTCGCGATGATGCGCTATGCCCTGCGGCGCTTTCTGGGCGCCATTCCCACCCTGTTCGTGATCATCACCTTGGCCTTCTTCATGATGCGCGCGGCCCCCGGCGGGCCGTTCGACAGCGAGCGCCGCCTGCCGCCGGAAGTCGAGCGCAACGTCAAGGCCGCCTACAATCTCGACAAGCCGCTGGCGCAGCAATATCTGATCTATCTGGGCAAGCTGGCGCAGGGCGATCTGGGCCCGTCCTACAAGAACAAGGATTTCACCGTGGCGCAGCTGATCGGCACCG
>CBHTTW010000106.1:0-8227 GCA_966096025.1 uncultured Alphaproteobacteria bacterium
AAATCGGATTTTCCGCGGGGCCGCATGACAGAAAAAAGGAGTGGCATTAATGTATCAAAATTGCCGTGTTCTGTAATTTATGCCTTAAATAAGGAATATTATTGATATTATATTCCATATATTGCACATTTCGGACATTATCTTCTGGATAGTGCTCCAAGCCGTTATAATTGCTTTTCACTTGGGCAGGGTCTCGAATTTTGGGCAGGTGATCTCCCGATAATTGGGCATATTGCAGTGCAGCATATTATTTTCACAACCCGTTTGCCGCACTTTTGGGCGCGATGCACACGCCGGACAGGCAAAAAACACGCTATATTCCGTATACGGAGTATGATGCGAAACGCGTTGCGCCGGTCTTTCAAACATTTTGAGGCGAAAAACCGATTCAGCCGCGCCTGCGCCGGCCGTAAAGCATGGTGATGTTGATGCGGCGGTTCTCATAACCTTCCGCGAATTCAATCTTGTCCGTCTTGTGGAACAGATTGGAGTCGAAGATCACCGCCCGGTTGGCGCGATAGGGAATCCTGATCTCCCTGGCGCCGCTTTCCGCCAGGAATTTGTAAGACGCCTGCTCGTCGGCATTGAATTTGGCGAAATCCCATTCCAGCGGCGCCTGTTTGTCCCACACCACCAGTCCGCCGCCATCGGGATTGAGATTGGCCTCGTCGGGCGTGATCCAGAAATTCACATTGACCGCCGCTTCGTCGGCATGAATGCCGATACCGTCCAGCTTGCTGTCGTATTTGAAGGCCCAGTGATAGCGCAGCGGATGATCGGCGAAGATTTCCCGGAACGTGGCGCTCAACTCTTCCGCGATTTGCGCCAGCAAGGGCGCGGCAAATCCGGATTCCGGAAAGGCGCCCAGATAGCCTTGGGTATAGGCGGTATGCCAGATGTCGGAGCCCCGGCAATAGCGGCGAAGGCTCTCCAGCGCTTCCGGGGTCAGAAGATCGTCGATCACCGCCAGTCTTGGATCACTCCCAGTCCAGGCCTGCGCCACCTTGGCCGCATTTTGCGGATTGACGGCGGGGCCCTTCAGCCTTTCGCCGCCGGCAAAGCGCGCTTTTTCGCCTTGCGCGGCAAGCCATTCCCGCTGCTCGCGGTCATGGGCGATTTGGTGCGCCAGTTTCGCCTGCGCGGGTTTGGCCCCGCCATAGGCCAATTCGGCGGCGCGGCGAAAATCCCGGAAACTGTCCTCCAGCCGGTTCATCTCGCTCAAGACCTTGCCGCGAACCGCCAGGGCCGGAACATGATCGGGTTCGATCTGGAGCGCCCGGTTCAGGCTTTGCAGCGCCTCATCAAAGCGGTCGAGCTCGCGCAAGGTGAAACCGCGATTGCTCAAGGCCGCCGGCAAATCGGGACGCAGCGCCAAGGCGCGGTCCAGGCTTTGCAGCGCTTCTTCGGCGCGGCCCATCTCGGACAGTGTTGCGCCGCGATTGGTCAAAGTCTCGGCCAGATCGGGATGAACCGCCAGCACCGTGTCATAGTCTTTCAAGGCCTGATCGAAACGCTTCATCTCGCGCAGCATATCGGCGCGGCGGTGCCGGATCTCGACATCGCCGGGGCGCGAGCCCAGCAACTGACTGAGGCACTGCAGCGCTTCATCCCGGCGCCCCAAATGCCAGAGCACACCCGCCAGAGCATTCAAGGCGGCGGCTTCACCCGGAGTAAGAACCAAGGCCCGGCGGTAGCTGGCAACGGCTTCCTCGGGGCGGCCCGCCACCGCCTGGACATGGCCGAGATTGACCCATGCCTCCGTCACCTGCGGATTCAGTTTCAACGCGGCCGCGATCAATTCGATGGCTTGCGGATACTGGCCCTGCTGGAAGCGGATCACGCCCAGCATGTGGCGCGGCGCGAAACTCGCCGGCTCCATCGCCAGGATTTGGCTGTACAAGCGTTCAGCCTCGGCCAGATTGCCGCCTTGATGCAGGGCGATGGCCTGGTCGAACAATTCCTGCAAAGTGGCACGGTTCATGACGCACGGTTCATACAGGAAAAAGCCCAGGCCGCAATGAGGCCGAAATGAGCCAGAAAGCCTGAGGCAATCGCTGCCAAGACGGGGCCTTTACCCGCTGCCTTGCCGGTCTATTATCCCTCCAAAATATCGAGGAATCGCCATGCGTTTCAGGATTTATGCCCTTGCGGGCGCCGCCGTTCTATTGTCGGTGGCGGTGGGCCTTTCGCAGACCAAGCCCGCTCCCAAGCCCAAGCTGCCCCTGACCTCGCAACTGAACCGCCCCTGGCCGGCGGCCGTGCGAACCAAGCATCCCAAGTTCCCGCCCACGCTCTCCGCGGCGGACGAATTGAAAACCTTTCACATGGCGCCCGGCTATCAGGTTCAGCTGGTGGCGTCCGAGCCGCTGGTCCAGGACCCCATCGTGGCGGAGTTTGACGGCAATGGCCGGCTCTGGGTGGTGGAGATGCAGGGCTATGCCGTCGGCAAGGAGATGATCAACATGGAAGAGCCGGTCGGCCATGTCGTGATCCTGGAGGATACCGACGGCGACGGCGTCTATGACAAGCGCACGATCTTCCAGGACAAGCTGATCCTGCCGCGCGCGCTCAAGATTCTGGACAAGGGCTGCGCCCTGATCGGCGAGCCGCCCAACCTGGTGAAATCCTGCGATACCAATGGCGACCTCAAAGCCGACACCAAGGAGATCATCAAGGACGGTTTCGGCCGGGTCGGCAATATCGAGCATGCCGCCAACAGCCTTTACTGGGGCATGGACAACACCATCAACATCCCCGAACACAATTATAATGTGCTGCCCAAGGATGGCGGCAAGTTCGAGATCGTGCCCAATCTGGTGCGCGGCCAATGGGGCGCCACCCAGAATGACGGCGGTTTGTTTTTCCGCGATTTCAACACCGATCCGATTTTCGCCGATTATATCCCGGCGCAGTATTTCGTGCGCAATTCCAATGTCACGCGCACCATGGGCCTCTACGAAAACCTGGTCGATCAATCCAAGTCGGCGATCTGGCCGATACGCCCGACCTTGGGCGTCAATCGCGGCTATCGTCCGGAAGTGCCGCGCCCCGACGGCTCGGCCTATTACTATCAAGGCGTGTCCTCGCCGCTGATCTATCGCGGCAATGCCTTGCCCAAGGAGCTTTACGGCCAGGTCTTTGTCGTCGACAGCCCCACCAACCTGGTGCATCTGGTCAAGCTCAGCGATGACGGGGCGGGAAACCTTTCGGGCGCCGACTTTTGGCCCAAGGGCGAGTTCATGGCCTCGACCGACGAGCGCTTCCGCCCGGTATGGCTGACACCAGGCTGGGACGGCAGCATCTATGTCATTGATATGTATCGCGGCGTGTCGCAGGACGAGCCGATCCAGAGCGACTATCTCAAGAATTACATCATGCAGCACCGGCTGTGGGACGGCATCCACAAAGGCCGCATCTACCGCATCGTCCATACCAGCACCAAACCGGCGCGCGCCAAGCCGAATATGATCAACGAAAGCCCGGCCCAGCTGGTGACGCATCTTTCCGATTCCGACGGCTGGTGGCGCGATACCGCCCAGCAATTGCTGGTGCAGCGGAATGACAAGTCCGTGGTGCCCGCCTTGAAGCAGCTGGCGATGAATGCGCCGGATTTCCGTACCCGCAATCAGGCGCTGTGGACGCTTTCCGGCATGGGATCCCTGGATGCCGAGACCGTGGCCGATGCGCTGGAGGACAGCGATCCCTATGTGCGCAATTCGGCGCTTCGCGGCGCCGAACCCTTCCTGGCCAAGGGCGATGCCGCGATCCAGGCGGCCGTGTTGAAGAAAGCCGACGATTCCAGCTGGCAAGTGCGCCGCCAGCTGGCCGCATCCTTGGGCGCGTTGCCGGCTCAGACGCGTGTGGCGGCGGTGGTGGCGCTGATGCGCAAATATGGCGGCGACCAGATGACGGTGGATGCCGGGGTCAGCGGGCTCAAAGGCCTGGAGGCGGATGCGCTTGGCCAGCTGGTGGCGCAGCCCGGGGCCAATGCCGACGCGGTGGAGATGCTGGCAGGCGCCGCCACCAAGAGCCGCGAAGTATCTCAGGTTCAAAAACTGATCGCCTTGTCCACCGATACGGGCCAGCCCAATGCTTTGCGTTTGGCCATGCTCAATGGCGCGGCCACGGGATTGAGCGGCCAGGATGCGCGGCGCAACAGCGGCACCGTGACGGGCGGCCGCGCCGGCGGTATGGGTGGACTGATTGCGCGGCCGCGCGTGGCCGTGAAGCCCATGGCGCTGCCGGACCAGCCGGTGGCGTTGATTGCCCTGGCCGGCGGCAACGGTGATCTGGCCGCGGCGGCGAAGACCGTGGTGGATTATGTAAGCTGGCCGGGCAAGCCGGTGCCGCCCGCGCCCAAAAATACCCGTACGGCGGAAGAGGAAGCCTTGTTCAAAGCCGGTCAAGGCGTCTATGCCACCAACTGCGCCGGATGCCATCAGGACCGGGGTCAAGGCGCCCCGGGTGTCGCCCCCGCCTTGACGGGATCCAAGATCGTCACCGCAACCCGCCCGGAGAATGTGCTGCGCGTGTTGCTGAACGGCAAGGAAGGCGCCGTCGGCGAAATGCCGCCAATGGGTCAATCCTTCAGCGACGATCAGCTGGCGCAAGTGCTGACTTATATACGCGGCGGTTTCGGCAACACCGCCCCTGCGATCAGCCCCGCGCTGGCCAAGGAATTCCGCCAGCTCTACGCCTTTCGCAAGAAGCCGTGGACGGACAAGGAACTCGAAACACCCGCGCGGTAATGGCAAGCCTGATCGCGGTCGAAAACCTGTCGCGGCGCCACGGCGCCGTGCAGGCCATCGACAATGCCAGTTTCGAGGTCGCGGCGGGCGAGATTTTCGGCTTGCTGGGCCCCAATGGCTCCGGCAAGACCACGACTCTGGAATCTGTCTTGGGCCTGATCCGGCCCGATCAGGGCCGTATCCGGATTTGCGGTTTCGACGCGGGGACCCGCCAGGCGCGGGAGAAGACCGGCGCCGTGCTGCAGGCCACCGGCTTGCAGGACAAAATCACGCCGCGTGAAGCCCTGGATCTGTTTGCCGCTTTTTATCCGGCCGCGATTGCGACACCAAGTTTGCTGGAACGCTTTGACCTCATGGAAAAGGCGGATGCGGCCTATGACACGCTATCGGGCGGCCAAAAACAGCGGCTGGCCTTGGCTTTGGCCTTTGTCGGCGATCCGCAGGTCTTGCTGCTGGACGAGCCGACCACCGGCTTGGACCCCCAGATCCGGCGGGAAGTGCAGGATCATATCGGCAGTTTGAAAGCGGGTGGCCGAGCTGTTTTGCTGTCCACCCATGACATGGACGAAGCGGCGCGCCTGTGCGACCGGGTGGCGGTCATCGCGCAGGGACGGATCGTCGCCACCGGCGCGCCGCGCGATCTGATCGCCACATCTGGCGAAAGCCTGGAAGACACAATTCTGCGGCTGACCGCAAGATGAAGGCGCTGCTGCATCTCACTGCCGCCAGTTTGAAACTGAATTTCCGCAACCGCATGGCCATTCTGTATGGCTATCTTTTCCCGCTGATATTCCTGATCGCCTTCTGGACCGTCTATCGCAACGATCCGGTGCCGCTGGCGCTGCATGTGGGACAGTTCCTGACCGTGACCGTGCTGGGCAGCGCCTGTTTCGGCCTTCCCACCACCATCGTCAGCGAGCGCGAACGGGGCGTGTGGCGGCGCTATGCCTTGGCGCCCGTGGGCCGCTGGGTATTTGTGGCCGGCCTGCTGTTGTCGCGCGCCGTGCTGCTGCTCTCCGCGGCGCTGCTGCAATTGGCGCTGGCTTTTGCTTTGGGCCTGCCCATGCCGGCGCATCCTTTGGATCTGCTGGTCGCGCTGTGCGTCGCGGCGGCGGCATTTCTTTCCGTCGGCATGGTGATCGCCATGCTGGTGGACAATGTCCCGGCGGTGCAGGCGCTGGGCCAATGTATCTTCCTGCCCATGCTGATGATCGGCGGGGTGGCGGTGCCGCTGCAAAGCCTGCCCGAATGGGCGCAGCATATCTCCGCCTTTTTTCCCGGCCGCTATGCCGTGGCAGCGATGCAGCTTGCGGCCACCGGCACGGGCTTGCGCGGCGCGGGATTCGATCTTTTGGCACTTCTCCTGATCGCCGCCGGAGCGGCGATCGCGGCAGCGGCAATGTTCCGCTGGGACAGAATGCTGACGCCACGGCGCGGCTGGCTGCTCCTGGCCGTCGGCATGTGGCTGGCGGTGGGCACCATCGCCGAAATGCGCGGCACCGTCACCATCCGTGCGGCGCAGGATACAAACGAGGTGGGCACCGTCAAAAATTATGCCGCCGCATCCGTCTCGGCGGCGTTCTGGGAAAACGTCACCGAAGCCGATATCGACGGCATCGCTTTCGACCGCCTGCCGCCCGACAGCGGCATCGTCTCACCGGTCTCGCGCAGCGACGAAACACCCGATCCCGTGCTGGAACCCAGCCTGGACCAAATTCGCGACAGCTTGCGGGACTGGGCGCCCGGCAAGGTGGGCGACCCGGTGCAGCGGGCCCGCAACCTGCTGGCCATCGCGGCGGTGCCCGACATTCTGCAGATGGAGCAGATGGAGCGCTTTGTTCCGCGGCTGGTCTTTGCCCGTCTGCAGGCGACCATTGCGCCGCGCGACCTGCCCAAGGTGCTTTACTGGATCGCCATGCACCCCGATGACGGCGATGACAGCGCCATCCGCCAGCTGGGCGCGTTGGGCTTGCCGGAAATCAGCGGACCCACCAAACCGGTGCGAGGCCGCATCATGCTCTATGCCTTCAAACTATTGGGGCGGACAACCGGCCACATACCGCCCGCGTAGGCGCGAGCCGGAGCGGCATCAAAAAAGCCTAGAACGATGCGCTGATCCCACCGCGCACGACCGCGCCGGGTGCCGGAAAGCCGACAACATCCTCGTAACGCTCGTCGAACAGATTATCCACGCCCAAATGCAGGGTGAAATTCGGCAGCACGCGGTAAGCGATCCCCAGATCGGCGCGGGCATGGCCGCGCAAATTCACATCACCGGTCGGCACCGCATTGTCCACCATGCCGCCGACATGATTGAGCCCGAAGCTGACGTCCCAGGCGGGATCGGGCTTCCAAATCAGGCTGGCGCCCGCCAACCAGCTTGGCACGTCGCGCAAGGCGGCGCCGGTCAGTTGATTGCGGGCATTGGTGTAAGACAGGCGCGGCGTGACGGTCAGAACACCCATGCCCGTTTCAGTGGTGAACTCCAGAGAGGTTTCGATGCCGCGCACATGCACGGTGGAAAGATTGACCAGCCTGGGCACCGCGCCGGGGCGGAAGTCGATCAGGTCGCGATAGTTGGTGGCATAGGCCTGCACCTTCCATTGGCCGAAGTCCCAAAGCCTCTGGGTGACGCCACCCTCGAAATTCTCCGCCTCTTCCGGCTTGAGGGTGGGATCGCCGACAATCGGATTGCCCAACGCGTAGAAGCTGGGAAGCTTGTAGGCCTTGGCCCAGCTCAGCTGAAACTGCGTGCCCCAATCCGCCAGGGCGTAGTCGGCGCGCAATTGCGGACTGAAATGGTTGGTGTCGCCGGTATCGTCATAGCGGCCACTTGCCGATAGCGTAAGTACCGGCGTGACTTGATAGCGCGCCTGCGCAAAACCCGCCCACAGAGTGCGATTCACGGCAAAATGGGTTGGGATTCGAGCGGGGCCGAACACCAAAAAGCCGTCATCCAGGCCATGCTCGGCCTGCATGTCTATGCCCAGCGCCGCTTCCAATCCCGGCAAGGGTGCCACACGGTTGGTCCAGGTCACTTGCTGACGGGTGAAGCGGGCCTTGTCGCCATTGGCGGGAATGCCGGTCGGGGTTTGGGCGCTGGGCGCCACACCCGGCGACTTGGCGTCGGAGCCGCGTTCGTAAAAACCGTAATCCAACGCCATGCTCCACCAGCCGGTCATATCGCGCAGGGCATGGGCGCCGAATACGCTTTCCTGGATATCGCGATGATCCAGGCTGCGCCGCACCGAGAGGCGCGGCCCGCCACTGGAATCGGGAAAAGACGTGGCAATGCTGCTGCTGAAGCGGCCGTTGAAATTCACCGCCGCCCCCGCGATCTCCGGCAAGGTCAGGGAGCCATCCAGGGCGGTGCTTTTCAGGCTGCTGCCCTCCACCGGCATGCCGTTATCGCTATAGGACAGGCCCAGATTGGCGGCCGCCGCGCCGATCGGGCCGCTGATATGTCCCGCGACGCGGGC
>CBHTTW010000107.1:0-8215 GCA_966096025.1 uncultured Alphaproteobacteria bacterium
AGGACGGCGACGCCAATGGCGCGGTGATCAAGGCCTTGATCGATCACGGCAAGCTCTTGGCCAAGGGCAGTTTGCGCCATTCCTATCCGCACAGCTGGCGCTCCAAGGCGCCCGTGATCTTCCGCGCCACGCCGCAATGGTTTGTCGCCATCGACAAACCGTTCTTGAACGGCAAGACGTTGCGCGAACTGGCGATGGCGGCGATCGGCGAGACCAAATGGTATCCGCCGCGCGGCCAGAACCGTATCGGCGCGATGGTGGAAAGCCGGCCCGATTGGGTTCTGTCGCGCCAGCGCGCCTGGGGCGTGCCTTTGGCGATCTTTGTCGACAAGAAAAGCGGCCAGGTCCTCAATGACCCGGCGGTGTTCAAGCGCATCGAACAGGCCTTCGAAGCCGAGGGCGCGGATGCCTGGTTCACCTCGCCGCCCGCGCGCTTCCTGGGCGAGGGCCGCAAGCCCGAAGATTATGAGCAGGTCACCGACATTCTGGATGTCTGGTTCGATTCCGGCTCCACCCATGTCTTTGTGGTGGAAGAACCGATCGATCCCAGCTGGCCCAAGGCGACGCGCGCCGATCTCTATCTGGAAGGTTCCGACCAGCATCGCGGCTGGTTCCAGTCCTCGCTGCTGGAAAGTGTCGGCACACGCGGCACCGCGCCCTATCGCGGCGTGCTGACCCACGGTTTCGTCCTCGACAAGGACGGGCGCAAAATGTCCAAGAGCCTGGGCAACACCCTGGCGCCGCAAGTGATCGCGGAAAAGAACGGTGCCGAGATTTTGCGCCTATGGGCGGCGTCTTCGGACTTCGTCGAAGACCTGCGTATCGGCGACGATATCATCAAGGCCAATGTCGAGGCCTATCGCCGCCTGCGCAACACCATCCGCTTCATGCTGGCCAATCTGTCCGGCTTTGACGAAAAGGAACGCATCGAATTCTCCAAGATGCCGGAATTGGAGCGCTACATGCTGGCGCGGCTGGCCGAACTGGATGCCATTGTGCGCAAGGCTTACGAGAATTTCGATTTCGGGCTGGTCAACTCCACTTTGTTCAATTTCTGCACCAACGACCTCTCGGCCTTCTACTTCGATATCCGCAAGGATGCGCTGTATTGCGATCCTGCGGACAGTGCGCGCCGCCGTTCCACCCGCACCGTCACCGACGAAATTTTCCGCCGCATCGTCACCTGGTTCGCGCCCATCCTCTGTTTCACCATGGAAGAAGCCTGGACCACGCGCTTTGGCATGGGGCAGAGCGTGCATCTGAATGACTTCTTCGCCGCGCCCAAGGAATGGGCCAATGCGGAGTTGGTCAAGAAATGGGCGCGGGTGCGCGAGTTGCGCCGGGTCGTGACCGGCGCGCTGGAATTGGCGCGCGCCGACAAGAGCATCGGCTCGTCCCTGGAAGCGGCGCCGGTTCTGGTGGTTTCCGATCCCGCCGATAAGGCCCTGTTCGAGTCCATCGACCTGGCGGAGATCGCCATCACGTCGATGGCGTCGGTCGAGATCGCGCCTCTGGAAGGCATTTACGCCATTCCCGAAATCAAGGGCGCGGGCGCGAAATTCGTCAAAGCCTCCGGCGTAAAATGCACCCGCTGCTGGCGCGTATTGGAAGAAACCCGCGCCGACACCCATCTCTGCAACCGCTGCACCGCTGCGGTCGGGGAGCCGGCATGAACTGGCTCAGGGGGCTGCAGCCGCGCGAAGTCGGCCTGATCGCCGCCGCCCTGGCGGTGGTTGCCGATCAAGGCTCCAAACTGTTCATGCTGTATGGCGCCGGCTTTGCGCAGATGCCCCCCGGGGCCTCGATCCCGGTCTTGCCCTTTTTTAATCTGGTGATGGTGTGGAACCCGGGCATCTCCTACGGCCTGTTCCCGGCCTCCAGCCTGGCCGGAACGGCGCTCCTGGTGGGGGTGAGCATGGTGGCCGTGGCCGGGCTGACCTGGTGGCTCTGGGGCTCGACCAGCCGGGCCCTGACCGCCGGGTTCGGCCTGATTATCGGGGGTGCGCTGGGGAACCTGATCGACCGGCTGGTCTACCGCAAGGTTGCCGATTTTTTCCACTTTTACGGCTTCGGCTATGACTGGTATGTTTTTAATATCGCCGATGTGGCGATCACCCTGGGCGCCATCGCCATCTTGTATGATGTGATCAAGCCCCAGGTTCCCGCCGGTCACCAAGACGCCGGCCATGAGGTCTGAAATGAAACTGCTTCGTACCGCCCTGGCCTTGTGCCTCTGTGCCAGCGCATTGAGCGGATGCGATTCCTTGCGCCGGGCGGCAGGTTTGCAGAAAAAGTCGCCCGACGAATTCGCCGTCACCACCAAGGCGCCGCTGGTCATTCCGCCGGATTTCAACCTGCGTCCGCCCACCCCGGGCGCGCCGCCGTCCAACACCCGCGACCCCTCCACCAATGCGGAGCTGGCGCTGTTCAGCAATACCGATATCCAGGCCGTCGCCACCGGCTTGCCGGGCACCTACACCATGGGCGAGCGCATGTTCCTGGCCAATGCCAAGGCGCAGAACAGCGACGCCAACATCCGCGCGCGGCTGAATGCCGATGCGCGCGCGGTGCAGAACGCCGATCGCAGTTTCACCGACCGTATCCTGAGCACCTCCGCTTCCCGCGACACCGGCAGGCCGATCAATGCCGATGCCGAGGTGGCCAAGGGAACCAGGACGGCCGCGGCGGCCGCCTCCGCCAAGAAGAGAAAAGCAAAGAGCGGCGGCTGGTTTGACTGGTTCTAGACGCACGCTCTTTCGCACCACTTTTCTGGCGGCGTTGTGCATGGCGCTGCCCGCGGGGGCCCAGCTTTCCGACAACCGCGCCAAGCTTTCCCAGCCGGCGCCCGCCAATGCGCGCCAGACCGGCAACAACACTTTTCAATTCGCGCTCCAGAACGGCATGCAGGTGCTGGTGATCCCCGATCACCGCGCCCCGGTCGTCACCCAGATGCTGTGGTTCCGCGTCGGCGCGGTGGACGATCCGCCCGGCATTTCGGGCCTGGCGCATTTCTTCGAACATATGATGTTCCGCGGCACCAAGGCGGTGCCGGGCGATCAATTCACCCAGACGGTCTCCAAGAACGGCGGCGAGACCAACGCCTTCACCAATCACGACTACACCGCCTTTTATGAGCAGATCGCCAAGGACCGGCTGCCGTTGATGATGCGGCTGGAAGCCGACCGCCTCGCCAATCTGGATCTCTCCGACACAAGTGTCGCCCCGGAACGCGATGTGGTGCTGGAAGAGCGCCGCATGCGGGTCGACAATGAGCCGCAAGCCTTGATGGGCGAGCAGATGCGCGCCGCGCTGCATCTTTCCCATCCCTATGGCCGTCCCGTGATCGGCTGGGCCGAGGAGCTGCGCCGCATCGATCGCATTTCCGCCCAGGATTTCTATGATCATCACTACGCGCCCAACAACGCCATCCTGGTGATCGCGGGCGATGTCACCCCGGACGAAGTGCGCAAGATGGCGCAGGAAATCTATGGCAAGGTTGCGGCCCGTGAGCTGCTGCCGCGTTCGGAATCCACAGAGCCGCCGCGTCTGTCCGAAACCCGCATGAGCATTACCCGCGCCGATGCGCGGGTGCCGCTGTTTCACCGCATCTACCGCGTGCCGTCATACGCGCAAGGGCGCCCCGGTCAGGCCGAGGGGCTGGAAACCTATGCCCAGCTGCTGGGCGGCGACACCACGTCTCTTCTCTATCGCGTGCTGGTGGAGCAAAAGAAATTGGCCACCGATGCCGGCGCCAATTACGACGGCTATAACCGCGATGCCGGAGAATTCGCGGTCTATGCGGTGCCGCGCCCCGGCGTGAGCCTGGAAGCGCTGGAAAAAGCCGTCGACCAGATTCTTGGCGTCAACACCCTGGCCTTGCCGCGCGACGCCGACCTTGCCCGCGCCAAGACCCAGTTGATCGCCAGTGTCACCTATCGCCGCGACAGCCAGTTCGCGCTGGCCATGGCGTATGGCCAGGCCCTGACCATCGGGCTGACCGTGGACGATGTGAATGAATGGCCCGCCCGCATCCGCGCGGTCAGCGCCGAAAGTGTGCGCAAGGCGGCGCAATCCTTGTCGCGCCGCGAGGCGGTCAGCGCCTATCTGATCCCCGGAGGCAAGAAATGAAATATTTTCTTGCCGCTCTCGCGCTGATCTTGCTGGCCGCCGCGCCCGTGTCCGCCGCCGAAGTCCGCAACATCGATCTGGGCAAGAAAGCCCAGGTCTGGTTCGCCGAGGACCACACCGTTCCCATCATCGCCTTCAATATCTCGCTGCCGGCGGGTTCGGCCTATGACCCGGCGGGCAAGGCGGGACTGGCGTCTTTCGCCGCCGCCATGATGGATGAAGGCGCCGGTCCGATGGACTCCAAGGCCTTTCACGAAGCCCTGGCCAATCGCGCCATTTCCTTCAGCGCGCGGGCCGAGCGCGACTATCTGGTGATTTCCATTTCCACCTTGAAGGAACATGCGCCCGAAGCCATGCGCCTGTTGCAACTGGCGCTGACGCGCCCGCGCTTCGACAGCGACGCGTTGCAGAAAGTGCGCGCCCAGATCATCCAGTCGCTGCAACAGGACCAGGCCGAGCCGCCGCGCGTCGCCGCCCGCGCCTTTTCGCGCAGCTTTTTCGGCGACCATGCCTATGCCCATCCCGTCAATGGCGAGATCGGCAGCATCTCCTCGGTTACCGCCGCCGATATGAAGGATTTCGCCCGCAAGCACTGGGTGACCAGCGGTTTGAAGGTGGCGGTGGCGGGCGATATCACCGCGCCGGTTTTGGCCAAGATGCTGGGCAATACGTTTTTGCCGGTATCCAACTTCGATCCGCCCGCTTTGCCCAATGTCGGGCGCCTGGGCAGGCCCGGGGTGCATGTGATCGACATGCCGGTGCCGCAGCCCACCGCCATCTTCGGCCTGCCGGGCATCATGCGGCATGATCCGGATTTCATTCCCGGCTATGTCGCCAATTATATTCTTGGCGGCGGCGATTTTTCCTCGCGCCTGATGGAGGAAATCCGGGTCAAGCGCGGCTTGACCTACGGTATTTCCACCTCGCTCACCGCCTACAACAAGGCGGCGGTGATGCAGGGTTCGGTGGCGACCCGCGCCAATGCCATCCGCCAGACGGTGCAGGTGGTCAAGGATACGCTGGCCAATTTCGCCAAGAACGGTCCTACCCAACAGGAATTGGATGACGCCAAGACTTATCTGACCGGCAGCTTCCCGCTGGCTTTTGCCTCCAATAGCGGCACGGCGGCGCAACTGGGCACCTTCCTGCGCCAGAATCTGGACATCGGTTATGTCACCAGGCGCAACTCTTTGATCCAGGCCGTGACATTGGCGGACGTCAAGCGGGTGGCGCGGCGGCTGTATGATCCCGCGCGCCTGACGGTGGTGATCGGCGGTAGCCCCGCCGACGGCCGCAGCCCGCAGGTTCCGCGTCCGCCGGTTCTGCCCACCCCGGCGCCCCCCGGCCAGCCGCTGGCGACTCAAGCCCCGGCGCCTGCGGCCCAAGCTGTCACGGAAGCGCCAAATGCGGCCGATAAGCCGCTGGCGGGCCCGATTACGGCCCCGAATCCCGCCAAGAAGCCCTAACACCTGTTGATGATTGCGGGCTTTCACGGCGGGATGTGCAACCCCTCTGTTAGAGTAGCCCCATGCCCCAGCCCTTCAGCGTCAATCTCGATCTCGCTCTTTCCGGCAAAGGCGCGCCGCCGCGCGCCGCTTACGACCAGGCCCTGGCCAAAAGCGCCGCCGCCCTGGATTGGCTGCGCCAGCAGCATGCCGGCAAGGGCTTGGAGCTTTTGGGCATCCCCGCGCGCACCGACGATCTGCGCGCGGCGGCCAAACAGGCTGCTGCGCTCAAGGGTTTTGCCACCGTCGCCGTCTTGGGCATCGGCGGCTCCAGCCTGGGCGGGCAGGCGCTCACCGCGCTGCGCAAAGTCGCCAAGCCTTATGTCGAATTCCACGACAATCCCGATCCTTTCAGCTGGGCCAAGGCGCTCAAGCGGTTCGATCTCAAAAAGACCCACTTCATCGCCATCTCCAAATCCGGCGGCACCGCCGAAACCTTGATGCAGGTGCTGACGGCCGCGGACGCGCTGGAAAAGCTTGGCGTCAAAGCGCTCAAGAAGCATTTCACCATCATCACCGAGCCGCATCAGAGCGCGCTGGCCGATTTCGCCGACAGTATCGGCGCGGTGAAGCTGGATCATCCGCTGGGTGTGGGCGGGCGCTATTCGGTACTCACCATGGTGGGGGCGCTGCCGGGCCTGGCGATGGGGCTGAACTTCAAGCAACTGCGCGCGGGCGCCCAGGCGGCGCTGGATCAAGTCTTGAGCGCCGGCACGCCGGCCGATGCGCCTTCGGCTTGCGGCGCGGCTCTGCATTTGGCGCTGAGCCAACAGAACAAACTCGCGACCACGGTGCTGTGGCCCTATGCCGACGATCTGTCGGTGTTCGGCGGCTGGTGGCGTCAGCTTTGGGCAGAAAGCCTGGGCAAGGACGGGCAGGGCTCCACCCCGGTGTCGGTGCTGGGTCCGGTGGATCAGCACAGCCAGTTGCAGCTGTTCCGCGATGGACCTGCCACCGCTTTGTTCACCGTGATGACGGTAACGACCAAGGGCAAAGGTGCCACCGCGCCAAAGGCGCGCGCCAATGCGCTGGGGCTGAAATATCTCGCGGGCAAGAAGCTGGGCGATCTGGTGGACGCGGAAGCCCGCGCCACCGCCCAGACCCTGTTCAAGAACGGCCGCCCGGTGCGCCAGATTCATCTCGAAAAGGTCGATGAATTCCACATGGGGGGGCTGATGATGCACTTCATGCTGGAGACCATCATCATGGGCCGGCTGATGGGTGTCGATCCCTTCGATCAGCCTGGCGTGGAAGAAGCCAAGATTCTCGCGCGGCAGTATCTGGCCCAGAAGTAATGGCGATCCGGCGGCTATCCGAAGGCACCGTCAATCGCATCGCCGCAGGCGAGGTGGTCGAACGCCCCGCCGCCGCGATCAAGGAATTGGTGGAAAATGCCATGGATGCGGGCGCCACCCGCATCGACATCGCCGCCACCAATGGCGGCGCCGATCTCTTGCTGGTGGAGGATGACGGCAGCGGCATGTCGGCGGATGACCTGCGTTTGGCCATCGAGCGCCATGCCACTTCCAAATTGCCGGTGTCGGGTGGCGAGGATGACCTTTCGCATATCGTCACCATGGGCTTTCGCGGCGAGGCCTTGCCGTCCATCGGCGCGGTGGCGCGGCTGACCTTGGCCAGCCGCACCGCCCAAGGCGAGGCGGCCGAGATCAAGGTCGACGGCGGCAGGATCGAAGGTCCGCGCCCGGCCGCCTTCCGCGCTTCCGGCCAGCACGGCACCCGCGCCGAAGTGCGGGAGCTGTTTTACGCCACGCCGGCACGGCTGAAATTCCTCAAATCCACCCGCTCGGAGGATTTGGCAATCACCGACATGGTCAAGCGGCTGGCGATGGCGCGGCCCGATATCGGCTTCACCTTGAATCTGGACGGGCGCAAGACCTTGGACCTGCCCAGCGAGCCCGATCTGATGGACGGACGGTTGCCGCGCCTGGCCAAGATCATGGGCCGCGATTTCGGCGACAATGCCGCGCGGGTCGAAGCAAACCGCGAAGGCGTGTCGCTCTCCGGCTATGCCGGGCTGCCCACCTACAACCGCGCCAATGCCGCGATGCAGTTCCTGTTCGTCAATGGTCGCCCGGTGCGCGACAAGCTCTTGGTGGGGGCGGTGCGCGGCGCCTATGCCGATTTCCTGGCGCGCGACCGTCATCCGGCGCTGGCCCTGTTTGTCGATTGCGATCCCGCTTTTGTGGATGTGAATGTCCATCCCGCCAAGACCGAGGTGCGATTCCGCGATGCCGGCCTGGTGCGCGGGCTGATCGTGGGCGCGCTGAAACATGCGCTGTCGGACAGCGGCCATCGCGCCTCCACCACGGTGGCCGGTGCGGCGATGGCGGCTTTTCAGCGCCAAGCGCCGAATTTGAATTGGCAATCGCCCCGGCAATTCGGCGCCTTGGCGGAGGCGCCGCAAATCTTCCAGGCGCCCATGTCGGCGCGGGTCGAAGAAGCGCCGGTTCATGCCGTGCCCGTCCCCGACATGCCGTTGGGCGTGGCGCGGGCCCAATTGCATGAGACCTATGTCGTGGCCCAGACCGCCGACGGCATCGTGATCGTGGACCAGCATGCCG
>CBHTTW010000108.1:0-8170 GCA_966096025.1 uncultured Alphaproteobacteria bacterium
AAACCGGGCGACAGCATCGCCGATATCGGCGCCGGTACCGGGCTTTACACCCGCCTGTTCGCCAACGCCGTCGGCGCGAGCGGCCATGTCTATGCCACCGACATCGCGCCCCAGTTCCTGGCCTATATCGCCGCCAACGCCAAGAAGGACGGTTTGAAGAATGTGACGACGGTGCAAGGCGGCGACCGCGACACCAACCTGAAGGAAGCTTCGGTGGATGTCGCCTTCAGCTCCGACGTCTATCACCATTTCGAATATCCCTTGACCATGAACGCCTCGATCCGCCGCGCCCTCAAGCCGAACGGCCGTCTTTATGTTCTGGAGATGGAAAAGTCCGGCTCGCAGACCGCCCATGTCCGCGCCCCCAAGGCCGACGTGATCGCGGAAATCGAAAAGTCGGGCTTCAAGCTGGTGGAACAGGTCAATGTGCCGGGCCTGAAGGACAATTATCTGCTCCAGTTCCGCAAAAGCTGATTTGCCGCCGGCATGCGCGCTGGAATCGTCCTCTGTTTTCTGTTTTTCGCCGGCGGCGCCGCCGCCCAGGAATGCCCGCGCCTGGCATCGGTGGAAACCAGCACTTTGCTCGATGGCCGCATCCTGGTTCCGGTGATGGTCGAGGGGCGCGGCCTTTCCCTGCTGCTCGACACCGCCGGCATCTCCACCACCATCAAATGGGAGCGGGTGGCGGATCTGGGCCTTGTCCCCCAACGGACCATGCGCAAACTCAAGGGCGCGGCGGGCACCGTGCTCAACAATTTCGTCACCGGCGAAAATTTCCGCATCGGCGATTTGCCGGTCGCCAGCAAGCCGATGTATCTGGAAACCCGTCCCCTGTTCGGGGCCGATGGCACTCTGTCGCCCGACATTCTGCGCAACTACGACCTGGAGATCGATCCGGCCCGGGACCGTTTGAGCCTGATGCCGCCGGGCGCCTGCGCCCTGGAAGACGGCGCCAAGTCGCTGCCCATCCAGGTCACCAAGGACGGGCATGTGCGCTTTCCCGTCAAGATCGACGGCAGGACGATCATGGCCACCCTGGACACCGGCACCATGACATCCCTGATCAGCATCGACACCGCGGTGAAGCTGGGCATCTATCCCAATTCCTCGCGCCTGACTTTGGCGCGCAAGAACGGCAAATACCGCATCTACGACTATCCTTTCGAGTCGCTGGAGATCGGCGGAATAAAAATGGACAGGCCCAACATCGATATCGCCGGCGATGATTTCATTCCCGGCCCCGCCGGCGATTTGATCCTGGGCATCGGCGCGTTGCGCCAGATGCATCTCACCATCGCCTATGGCCGCCACCTTCTCTATATCCACGCGCCGCCGGGAAGTTGACCGGCTCGCCGCGCCATCGCATGCGGCGCGCCACATCAACGCCACAATTGCTCTCATTTTTCGCCGCTGGGAACAATTCCCACACTTTGGCAGCGCTTGCCTAACGCCCGCGAATTGTCGGGAGACAATCTCACATAGTAGGAGTTGAAGTTAAGAAGAAGAACGAGTCTGACCAATGACCCTCAAGCACCGGGCCACCAAGAGCGACCGCAACCGCAAACTGATGTCGATGTTCGAAGCCGGACATACCATCCCGGCGTTGATGCTCAGGTTCGGCCTGTCCAAGAACCGCGTGATGGCGATCCTGCGCGATGAGCGCAATCGCCGCGCCGCCAGCCCCGATCCCTTCTACCGCAATTTCCGCACCGTCAATCAAACGGCGTAGCGCCGGCCGGCCTGCTAGGCGGAGAGCAATTGCTTGATATAGGCCGGGCGCAACGGCAAACGCCGCGCCGGCTTGCCCGTCGCATCGAATATCGCCGCCGCGATGGCGGGTGACGCCAGGGCGTTGGCGGCTTCCGAACCGCCGCCATAGCTTCCCACCTCCGGCCGGTGCACCAGCACGACCTTGACCTGCGGCATGTCCGCCATTTTCAGGATGGGATAGCCCACCCAGTCGCGCGCGGTGACGCTGCTCTCATCAAAAGCCACTTCTTCATGCAAGGCTTCGCTGACGCCCATCAGAATGCCGCCCTCCACCTGCCGCTTGAGCTGCAGCGGATTGACGACAATGCCGGGTTCCACCACCACGGTGACTTGTTCGACGGAAAGCGCGCCGGTGGCGGGCGCGAGCAGAATCTTGCAGGCGCAGGCCCAATAAGTCCCCGAGCGCAGCATCACCGACACGCCCTGCCCGCGCATTTCGCCCGTGGTCTTTGCCCGCGGCGCGGGCCGTGTTTCCCAATCGGCTTCCTGGCGCAGCCGTTGCAGCACGGATTTGAGCCGCTCCTGTTTGGCATGATCGATGCGGAACTGGATGGCATCGGCGCCCGCCAGCGCCGCGGCCTCGCTGATCGCCAGCTCGCGCGGAAAATTCTGCTGATACTGTCCCGGCGTGCGCATGGCATGATCGCGCAAGCCCGCCGCGAGCGGCGAAGCAAGCTGGCCGACCTGCCAGGTGCCGTGGCCGCGTTCGTCGAGATTGAGAATCTCGTCATAGACCCATTCGTCGTAAAGCGTGTTGCCCGATGGCGGCGAATCCTTGCTGCCCGGCGGCGGCTGGGTCGGCAGGCCGGCCAGGACCGCGCCGATGGGTCGGTCGTCCTGGCCCGCGGGCATGTAATGCGCGGCTTCATAGGCGGCGATCTTGCCCCCCGCATCCAGCCCGATGCGGATGTCGGAATAGGCCGCGGCCGATTGGGTCGACCATTGCATGTCGTCGGCGCGCATCCATTGCACCCGCACCGGGCGGCCCAATTCCTTGGACAGGATCACCGCCTCGTCTTCGCCGCCGGCATTGCCGCCATTCGAGCGGCCATAATGGCCCGCGCCGGCATAGGTCCGGATGATGACTTTTTCCCGCGCGATCCCCAGCATCAGCGCAATCTGGCCGCGCAGCTGCTGGGCGTTCTGGGTGTGGGTATGGACGGTCACCATGCCGTCGGGCCGTACATCGGCCAGCGCCATGGTCGGACCGATGGGCGCATGCTTCATATAGGGCAGCTCATAACTGGCGGAGAATGTCTTGGCCGCCGCCGTCATGGCAGGCGCAATATCGCCCTTGTTGGCGGCGCCCCGATTGACCTTCGCGGCCTTGTAATCGGCTTGCCGCAAATGGGCGAACAGATTGGCCTGGCCCGGCAGGCCCTTCCAGTCCGACCATTTGGTGGAAGCCGCGACCTGGCGCGAGGCCTGGATGGCTTCCCATTCATTGGGCGCCGCCACACCAACCAGATTGCCTTTGACGATCACTCGCGTGTTGGGAAATTTGGCCCTGTCGAACGCGCCCACCGCAACAAGCGTCGAACCCAGGGTTGCCGGATGCACCATGCGGGCGTGCCACATGCCCGGCAGCTTGACATTGGTCACCCACAATTCCTTGGCGGTGACCTTGGCGACAATGGCGCTGTTCTGGAACGACTTGCCGATCACTTTATAGTCGGCGACCGGCTTCAGCGGCGGATTGCCTTCCACCGCCAGGCCCATGAAGCTGGCCAGCTGGCCGCGCACCGGAATGGTGAGTTTCAAATTCTGGTCCTTGACCAGTTCGCCATAGGAAATCTGTTTGCCGCCGCCGGACACAACACCGTCGCTGACCGAAAGCCTGTCCCTGGGCACACCCAGCCGCTGCGCCGCCAGTTCCAGCAAGGCCTGCCTGGTATAGGCCGCGACCTTGCGCAGGTTCGGCATGCCGTTGCCGTTGACATCGCCCAGGAAGCCGAAGGTGCCGCCACCGTCCGGGGTGCGGTCGGTGTCGGCCGAGACCACGCGGGTGATGGCCTCGAAGGGAAGATCCAGTTCCTCGGCCACGATCTGGCGGTAGGCGGTATAGATCGAGCCCTGGCCGAAATCGGACTTGCCGGTGCGGATCAGAACCTTGTTGTCGGCGCCGATCTCGATCCAGGATGAAAGCAGGGCGGGATCGAGGGTGGTGTGGGGCGCCGCCGCCTGGACCGCATCGGGCGAGAGGCCCAAGCCGACCACCAGGGCGCCGCTGCCGGCCAGAAATCCCCGGCGGCTCAGCGCTGCGCCATGAATGTCGATGGTTTCGACGGGCTTCATGTGTTGCCCTTCTTAGTCATCAGCACAGACGCCTGGCGCACGGCTTCGAGAATGGCGCCATAGCTGCCGCAGCGGCACAGATGCGCCGAAGGGCCCGATGTGGTGAAGGCGGCCTTGATTTCGGCGTCGCTGGGCTTGGGCGTCTTTTCCAGCAGCTCGACCGCCTTGATCATCATGCCGCTTTGGCAAAAGCCGCACAGCGGCGTCTGCTCCTGGATCCAGGCGGTCTGCACCGGATGCAGGTCCGCCCCGGGAAGATTCGTTTGCTTGGCCCAGCGCGCGGGCAGCCCCTCGATGGTGGTGACCTCCTTGCCGGCGGCAAGCGAGACCGGGGTGACGCAGGCGCGGATTTCCCGCCCCTCCAGCAGCACCGAACAGGCGCCGCATTGCGCCAATCCGCAGCCGAATTGCGGGCTGGTTACGTCCAGTTCATTGCGCAGGACATAAAGGAGTGGCGTGTCGGGCGCCGATTGAACGTCCCGTTGACGGCCGTTGACGGTGATCGAAACCAAGCCCGCTCTCCACTGCTCGCCCCCCGGCGCGCAAAAAGCAAGCTAACCCAAGCCCGGTTCCCTGCCTAGACGCGCGCAAACATTTGCCGGAATTTAACAAAAGCGTGACGGCCGCTAGGGCGGCGCGGTGATGTCCAGACCGGTGGCCTTGCCGTTCCACCGCCGCCGCGTCGCTTCCGGAAGCTGGGCGAAAAAATCGTCGAATTCGTCCCGCAGCCAGTCGAAAAGGATCTTGCAATCGTCCGTGTCGAGCTTGGGCTCCGGTTCCTCGGGACGGCGCGGCGCCAGATCCATGATTTGCGCATCGATCCTGTTGAAGAGCGGAACAAGGTCGTCCGGCTTGCGGCTGTGAAAGTCCGGAACGAAATCCTTGGCGCCGTAATTTTTCGCATCGCCATTGGTCAGGAACTTGCCCAGCAGCCGGGCATGCATGACGAAAGATTCGTGGCAGGCATTATAGTCGTTGCCGTTGGGCAGCCGCCGAACTTTTTCCAGGGCAAAGCACAGCATGGAGCGTTCGTGGAACAGATGCTCCAGCAGCCAGTCTTCGTCCGCCTCGTCGAATATGCGGCCCGTCATCACGCCGGCCATCGGCTACCGCCCGGATTGTTCGAAGGACAAGCTTCGTCCAAAAAAC
Source organism: uncultured Alphaproteobacteria bacterium (assembly GCA_966096025.1). Classification (GTDB taxonomy): domain Bacteria; phylum Pseudomonadota; class Alphaproteobacteria; order Micropepsales; family Micropepsaceae; genus Rhizomicrobium. Next base: position 5,215 of record CBHTTW010000108.1, read on the forward strand.
GGCAGCACATGGTCCTGGAAGCGGAAGGCGACATGGCTGACATGGGTGCCGGTGTAAATCTCGAATGTGTTGGCGATGCCGTAACTGTCCAGCATCTCGTGCAGTTGCGCCGTGGTGGTGCGCAATCCATCCTGGTCGCCGACATCCAGGGCGATGGCGCGATATTGGCGCAGGCCCGCCACATACTGATCCAGGAAAGCCAGCGGCGCATTGGCCGCCCATTTGGCCAGCACCGCCTGCTGGTTCGCTCCCACGGGCAGATCCAGATAGAGCGGCGGATTGTGCGGATTGGGCGACCAGGCCGCCGCCGAAGCAAGCTGGGTGCGCAAGCGGAACGGCAGTTTGGCGGAATCTTCCGGCGTCTTCAACGCCGCCGCCGCGGCATCATCCTCGGCGGACCCTGCCGCGCGCGGCGCCAAACAACAAGGGCTCATGATGTACAGGCTGCCGAAGACATCGGCATGCTTCATGCCGATGCGCGTCGCGCCATAACCGCCCATGGAATGGCCCACCAGGCCCCGGCTCTCGCGCCGGGCAAGGGTGCGGTAATGCGCGTCGATATAACCGACCAGGTCGCGCGCGATATAGGTCTCGAAATCCCCGGTGGTGACCGAACTGGAATACATCGAGCCGTTATGCACCGTCTTGGAATCGGGCAGCACCACGATCATCCCGCCGGTGCCCTTGGCAAAGGCGCCCTCGATGGTCTGGGGCACATGGATTTCCTGGCTCCATTGCTCGGCGCCGATGGAATAGCCGTGCAGGGCATAGACAACCGGATAGCGCCGCGTCTTGTCGCGGGCATAGCCGGGCGGCAGGAACACCAGCACATCGCGGTCCTCCGCATCTTTTTCCAGATTGCCTTCCAGAGCGCGGCCATGAACCTTGATGCGCTCCACCGAGACGGGGGCGGCCCCCGCCACCACATCGGGCACGGCGTTCTTGACCTGCGCCGGCGCGGGCCCGGCGTGAAGGGTAGAGAGAAGAAGAGCGAGCAGTGCGAACCGTTTCATGCTTTTCTCCGCGACAAAAGCAAATGTCATCCCCGGCCGAGCGAAGCGGCAGCTTCGCGAGGGGAAGGGGACCCAGGTGCAAGCCGCCGTGACGGTATTTCCCACCTGGGTCCCCTTCCCTCGCGGCAGCTCGCCGGGGATGACAAGTTGAGTTTACTCCACCGCCACCACGGCCACCGACATGGCCGGCATGCGAAACACCGCCTTGCCGCCTTCGGATGTGCCGCTGAACGCCACCGGCTGGATGGTGTTGGGCGCCGCGAAAGTATTATGCGCATCCATCTTGTCCGCGGTGATGATCCGCCCCCTGCCCGTCCCATTCAGGTTGGTCTTTACGTCCACGCTTTTGTGCGGATCGGTATTGACGATGGCCAGATAGAGCTTGCCGTCCTTGCCCCGCGCCGCCGAGATATCGATCAAGGGCAGCTTGTACTTGCCGGACGTGTAATGCGCCGTGCTGACCATGGCCTTGAACGGCGTCGCCTCCATGAAAGGCTGGTACATGTCGAAGACATGATAGGTCGGCGTCAGCAGCATCTTCTCCTTGTCGGTGAGGATCATGGCCTGCAGCACGTTTATCATCTGGGCGATGTTGGCCATCTTCACCCGGTCGGTATGGCGGTGAAAGATGTTGAGGGTCAGGGCCGCGACCTCGGCATCGCGCAAGCTGTTCTGCTGATAGAGAAAGCCCGGATGGCTGCCCGGCTCCTGCAAATACCAGGAACCCCATTCGTCCATATAGATCGGCACTTTCTTGTCGGGATCGTACTTGTCCATCACCGCCGCGGTGCGGGTGATATAGGGCTCCATCTCCAGGGCATAGGACAATTCCTCGGCCCACTCGTCTTCGCTGAAAGCGGTGGCCGGCTTCTTTTTGGCATGCAGCGCCGGCATGGCATAGTAATGCGCGCTCAAGGCCTGCATCCGCCCGCCGCCCTTCATCATCGCTTCGGTGAAGGATTCGAAGTCGCCTTCATTGCGGTTGTAGCTGCCGCCGCTGGCGACCTTGATCATGCCCATCCTGGCGGGGGCGGTGACGAAAGTGGAATAGCGCGCATTGACCGAGGCGGAATAGTCGCCGCTCATATTGCCGCCGCAGCCCCAGGTCTCGTTGCCGATGCCGAAATATTTGAGGTTCCACGGCTTGTCGCGGCCGTTCTTGCGCCGCTCATTGGCCAGCGAGGCGTTCTCGCTGGACGTCATATACTCCACCCATTGCGCCATGTCGTAGGGCGTCAGCGAGCCGACATTGCCCGAGACATAGGCGTCGGCGCCGATCAGTTCGGCGAAATCCATGAACTCATGGGTGCCGAAGGCATTGTCCTCGGTCACCCCGCCCCAATGGACATTGATGCGGGTGGGACGCTTGGCGCGCGGGCCGATGCCATCGCGCCAGTGATAGAGATCGGCGAAACAGCCGCCCGGCCAGCGCACCACCGGCACATGAATCTTCTTCAGGGCGTCGACCACATCTTTTCTGAAGCCCTTGATGTTGGGAATCTTGCTGTCTTCCCCGACCCAGATGCCGCCATAGATGCCGGTGCCCAGATGCTCGGCGAACTGGCCGTAGATGTTGCGGCTGATCGTGGCGCCCGGCGCATTGGTGTCGATGAAGGCATCCACGCTGCTCTGGGTTTGGGCGGAAGCCGCCACGGAGAATGCTAGCGCTACCAAAATCGCGCCTGTCACTGTCTTCACGAAAATCCCCCCACGTGTTTTTTTGGATTACTCAGACAAATATAGCGGCCCTGCCGGGGATGGCAAGATGGCCCTTTCCACCAGGGCGGTACGAAAGCGTGCCGTCAAGAAACCGCGCTTTGGCTGGAAATTTCCCAGCGGGGATGCCACCCTCGCCTTTCGGGGAGCGTTGATGCCGTCATTGGGAGAGTTCATCGCGGCGACGCAGTCGCCGGCGTTGCAGGCCATCCTGCGCCACTGGCACG
>CBHTTW010000109.1:0-8156 GCA_966096025.1 uncultured Alphaproteobacteria bacterium
CCCAGCTCGCGGCAACGCGCAAAGGCCTGGCGCCTTATGTCGATCACGAAGAAGTCGAAGCCGTCGATAAACAGGTCCGCGCCACGCAAGAAGCAGTCGAGATTCTGCGCCGTCACGCCGGCGGGAAATTCGGTGATCTCGACTTCGGGATTGATGTCCTTGGCCATCCGGGCCAGGACCTCGACCTTGGGCTGATCCAGGGTGGACATCAGGGCGCCGACCTGGCGGTTGAAATTGGCGACCTCGAACACATCCAGGTCGGCGATGCGGAACCTGGTGAAGCCAAGCCGGACCAGGGTCAGCAGGTGCACGCCTCCCACCCCGCCCATTCCCGCAATGGCGATGGTCTTGACCTTAAGGGCCTGCTGTTCCTTGTCGGTGAACCAGCCGAGATTGCGATCGAACGCATCGGCATAGGAGAAGCGCGGAGCCATCCCGTTTCTTTCAGAAGCGATCGAGGGAATTAGAGGTCATAAGCGTTATGGATGTGTTGCCGCCCGCGCGGGGCTAACCCAGGATACACCAGGGCAGGGGCGGTATTAACCCTATTTCTGCATGTCGGCTGTCGCAGGTGTGCGGCTCGCCGGCGCCAAATCCCGGGAAGGGACCGTCCTTATCGGGACGCTATCGGGGTCGGGACGCTATCAGGCGCGTTTGCGCAAGCCGGCGGAGTTTTGGGTCAGGAGCGCCAGTCTTTCGCTCAATTCGCCGCCATTGGTGATGACCTGCCAATAGTCGGGATGTTCCAGCTTCAGCTCTTCCAGCATGGTGGGAAGATAGCAATAGCAGGGCTGGCGGAAGCCGTGATGGAACACCACCGGCCCGATGGATGTGAAATGTATGCCCATCCGCGCCAGCATGCGCAGGAAGGTGCCTTCCATCACCGCGGTCCAATAGACCACGCCCTGGTCGACGCACTGGCGCAGCAAAAACTGGATCAGGCTCAGGCAGGGCAGGTTGGCCTGCCGCGCGGTTTCCTGCCGGGTCAAGGGACGCCTCGCCGCGATGACGCGCTCGTCGGTCCAGCGGCGGCGGAATTCCTTGGAAATGGCGAAACGGGAGATTTCCACCGAATCCGCGATACTGACGAATTTGGCGAGCTCGATATTATTCTCGCGCAAAAGCTGCGCGATCGGCAGGCCTTCCTCGCCGCACTTGGCGGGCCGGATAATTCTGACGGTGCCGATCGCCTGTTCGCTGGGGCGATGGAACAACACGCCCTGGATCGCGCCCTGGTCATACTGATCGGTTTCCAGGCCGCCGCTATGCTCCTCGGCGTCCTCGAATTTGCGCTCAACGCAATAGACTTGATAGCGAAGCGCGTGCGCCGCTTCGATGAGGGCGGGGCAATCGGCTACCCGTGTTTCAAAAAACACGTCGTGCCGGGCGAGAAGACTCAGTTCGGTCTGCCAGCTTTCAACGAAATTCGCGCGGACCGCTTCCGGAAGTTCCCTGTCAATCGCGCCCATACGCTACCCCCCAATTCCCGCGCCCTTTGCTGCTCGGCGTCTCGTTATTCCAGCCCAAAACGATTACTTTGGCGCTAACCCTCTCCTGCAAATTGTCCGGATCTTTACGCATGGACCGCTCCCAATCCGCGCGTAAAATTTGATGCGTTCCGTAAACCCTGAGCAGTAGTGGAAATCAAATTTTTCCGCGTTTTCCCGACGCTGTCAAATAAGCGTTCGGCGCGTCATGGTTAATCGTGCCTGCGAGACGCGCCGCAATCTCGACACAGAGGGCCGCATTCCGGCCCCAGCTCTTTCAATGCCGTAAATATGGGCCAATCGACCTGTCGAAAGGTGGCTCGTGAGCAAGGCGACTAAGGAAATCTACTTAGCGTCTGTCCACAATTTTCACGGTGGCGGATGAAGCCTGGTCTGTGGGCGGCACAAACAAAAACGGCGCCCCGAGGGGCGCCGTTTCTGCAATCAGATGAAGGTCGACTTAGGCCTTCTGGGTCTTGCGGCGGCGCAGAGCGGCCGCACCGAACAGACCGGCGCCGAAGAGCGACAGGGTGATCGGTTCCGGGATCACGGCAGTCGACAGGTTGTTGCTGCCGCAGATCTGGAAGGGAGACGTCGAGGGAATGCTGTACTGAACGCACTGCTGCGTGTTGGCGCTGCCCTGGAAGCTCGCATCCGCGATCTGGCTCAGGTACGGGTTGATGAAGGTGTTCTCGGCAATGCCGCCCTGGCCGCCGGGAATGCGGTCCAGATAGACCACCGAAGTACCGGAAGCCAACACGTTGTTCAGGCTGCCGTTCTGCGTGAGACCACTGATGACCAGGGTGTCGCCCAGAGCGTTGATGGTCTGCGCGGTGAAGCCTTCCCAGAACGCGCCATTGTCGACGACGTCGATGGCGTTGGCAATGGAACCGCCCTGCACCAGCGAGAAGTTGGAGAAGGGGTTGGTGGCCGAGCTGTAGTAGTTGATGAAGCCGCCGGTGAAGGACAGCTGGAAGGTGTTGCCCACGATCGAAACGTCGCGGAGCACGAAGCCACCGAAGTAGCCCGACAGGAACTGACCGCCACCGCCAGTGGTGTAGACCGGATTGACGGCCGCAGCGGGGTTGTTGATCGAGGCAACGGTGAAGACGCCCTGCAGAATCTGACCGATCTGCTGAGTGCTGTTTTCCCAGCTGGTCTCAGTGGTGACGATCGGGCCGCCGGGGCCGGTGCTGATCGGGCCGGCATAAGCGGCCGTGGTGCCCAACAGGGCGGTCGCGGCAACCGCGAGGACAGAAATGGAAGGCATACGCATGTGAAAATCTCCGGGTTAATCGTTGGGCAAAAATATGCAGAACGCGTGCCAATAAAAAATATTCAATTAAATCAATATATTGTGGAAATTCGCCTTATCCACACCCTTGGATTTGTAAAGCCGAATTACACTTTTTGGCGCTTTTGGCCGGGTATGAATTGTCAGCTCAAACCGAGGGATAGCGCCAGAATTCCGCCAACCTTAAAGGATTCGGCTGCTCTGGCCGAGGCCCAAAAGGCCTCCGGAACGCAGGTCAGGTGGCGCTCTCTTCCGCGCGCATCGCATCCCTCTTGGCGCGGCCGCGTTCGATCATCACAACCAGCAAGATCGATATCTCATAAAGGGCCGTCAGGGGCACGGCCAAGGCCAGCATCGAGAAGGCGTCCGGCGGCGTGAAGATTGCCGCCACCGCGAACAGGCCGACAATGGCGTAACGGCGCATCTCGCGCAGCGCATTGGCGGTTACGATTCCCACCTTGGCGAGCAGGCTGAGGATGACCGGCAGCTGGAAGGTTAATCCGAAAGCCAAAACCAGGGTTATCACATTGCCCAGATATTCGGACACCTTGGCCTGAAGCTGGATGCCCATCGCCTGGGGCGTGCTCGCGGTCTGGAAGCTGAGGAAGAAATGAATGAACTGCGGCATCACCACGTAGTAAACGAAGGCCGCGCCCACAATGAACATGATGGGCGCGCCCACCAGGAACGGCCAGAAGGCATTCTTCTCATGCTTGTAAAGGCCCGGTGCGACGAACAGCCAAAGTTGAAAGGCGATGGCCGGGAAACCCAGGCAAAAGCCGCCAAACATGGCGATCTTGACCTTGGTGAAGAACACCTCGGTCAGATCGGTATAGATCAGGTGATCGTTGGGCAGCCCCTTCATTTGCTCATGCAGCGGCTGAGTCAGGAAGGTGAAGATGGGCGTCGAAAAAATGAAACAGACGACAAAGAAGATCGCGAAAGACAACACCGCCCAAATCAGCCGTTTGCGCAGCTCCAGCAAATGTTCCATCAGCGGCGCCTTGGTGGCGTCGAGGGCGGCTTCGTCTTCGGGGGTAGGCTTAACCACGGGTCAGATGCGCATTCGAGGGTTTATGGGAGCAGCGGCGAACCGTCCCGAAGGGACGGCCTTGCCGTGCGACCATTGGATGGGAGCCTTCCGGGCGGGAAAGCAGCTTGTGATTATTCGGCGCGATCGGGGCCAGCATGATGAAGTTTTGCCTGCAGAAAATATCGAACATTTGCCCGGTCCACGCCAGAAAGAAGCGCCGCCCCCATCGCCGCATGCCAAGACGCGAGGGACCTTAGTCATTTGCATGGGAGCGTCAAAGCCGCCCTTTATCGACGTCGCGGACTATAATCAAGCTATTGATTTTTAAATGTTTTATTTGCGATCGCGGTGGGGGGAGGCTTGGCCGCTTCCCTGCCTCAGGCGGCGCTTGCCGCAAAGCTGCTCGGCGGCGGCTTTGGCGATTTTCACCTTGGCGCGCTAATTTTCCTGCGCGCCGGTAATTTTATGAGAGAAAACGTCCCCATGGCTTCGGCGATGACACGCTTATTGCTTTGCGCCTTCGCACTTGCCGCGGCCCCGCCCGCGGCAGCGGCCGATGCCGGCACCTGTATCCAGGTGAAAAATCCCGGCGCGCGCAGCTTTTGCCTGGAGGCGCGCGAGGAATTTTCCCGGAAGCGATACAAGCTGGCGCTGGGCCTGGCCCAGAAAGCCCTTATGGATTCGCCAACCGAAGGAGCGGTGCGGGTTGAAATTGCCCGCATCCTGCTTCGGCTGGAAGGCCAGGCTCAGGCCGAGCGCGAATTGCGCCAAGCGCGCCTGGATGGCGCCCGTGACCTGGACGCCTTGCCGCTCTTGTTCGAGGCCATGTTGGACAAGCACGAGGAAATAACGCTTCTCAACGAATTTCCGGATCCGGCGCCGGACGCGACAGGCGAAGTAACGTCCATCATATTGCAGGGCCGGGCGCAGGCCTTGCGCGCCACCGGCAATATCGCGGAAGCCGCCAGCGCCATGAATCGCGCCTTGGCGCTGAAGCGCACCCCGCGTGGGCTATTGGTACGCGCCGATATCGCTTCGGCTCAGGGCGATGCAGCGCTCACCCGGCAGTTGATCAACCAGGCCTATTGGATGGCCCCCGACAATTCGGAAATCCTGGCGCGCCAGCTGGAACAGCTGGTGCTTGCCGACGAGATGGAAAAAGTTTTGGCCCTGGCCGGCAAGATGCAGAAACTCTATCCGGCCAGCAGCGTGCCTCAGGAAAGCAAGGCCGCCATCTATTTGAAGCGCAATCTCGATGCCAAGGCCAAAGCCGAGGTCGACGATTTTTTGGCCATCAGGCCGAAGTCCCCGGTGATGCTCTTCTACAGGGCGGTGCTGTTGTCGCGGGTGCAAGACCGCAGGGTGGCGTCGGAACTGGTGATGAGTTTGCCCGGCAATTTCGCCAACACCCATCCGCAATTTGCCGTGCAGATGGCGCGCATCGTGGAAGGCGACGGCCATGACGGCGTGGCCGCGGGAATTCTGGGCAAGGCCTTGAGCGCCGCGCCGGATTCGCTCGAAGTCCGATTGGCGCTCGCGGCCTTGCGGTTGAAACAGGACAGCCCGCAATCCGCCATGCTGGTGCTGACCCCGGTGCAGGAATCGCAAGACCCGCAAGTTCAGGGCTTGATAGCCAAGGCGCATGCCGCCATCGCGAAGGATCGTTCATTCTGACAAGCGACGCCTGATTTGGGTCTTCAATCCTTAACAAAATGCGCCCAGACGGCGGCGGGGCGGGCGGGCGCCTTTTTCTTTGTTTCCATTGGTTTACCAACTCTGGATCGACTGCTAGTGCCGGCCCTCATTCTCACCTAACATGTTCGCCACGCTGGCAGATGACCGATTTCGGAGGCGCTGTGAACCACGGTCCCAACCGTACGACTTGGACAAGGCTTTTGCTGGGCACTGCCATGGGCGGTTTTCTGCTTGCGGCCCAAGGCGCCTCGGCCGCCGTTCCCAATCCCACGGCGCCGGTGGCCGAAAATGCCGCCGAGGCGAAAAGGCTGGTCGCCGATGCGCAAGCCGCGATCAAAAGCGGAAATCTTCGTCTTGCCCTGATCAATTTGAGGAACGCGGTCCGCGTTGCGCCATCGAACGCCGACGCGCATATGCAGCTGGGCCTTGTGCTGATGCGGGTTCGCGACCTGGGAAGCGCGGAACGGGAGCTGCGTCTGGCCTGGAAGGGGGGCGCGCCGGAGACGGCGGTTTTGCCGTATCTGTTCCAGGTCATGCTCGCGCGGCTGGAATTCAAGCAGCTGTTGGATGAATTTCCGGACCCCGGGCCCTCCAATAGGGCCGCGGCGCCCGATATTCTGAAGGCCCGGTCTTTTGCGCTTCAGCGTATGGGCCGTCCGCAAGACGCCGTGGAAGCCATGGATCGCGGGCTCAAGCTGCGGCGGGATGCATTGGGTTTGCTGTCGCGCGGCAACCTTGCGGCACTGCAGGGTGATGCGGTTGCCGCAAACAGGTTTGCCGACGAGGCCATGAAAATTGCGCCCGACAACCTCGCCATCAGTATCTTCAAGCTCGGTACTCTCAGGCAGATCAAGGATGGCGCCGCGGCAAGGGCCTTGAGCGATCGCCTCCTTGCAAAATACCCGGACAGTCTCGAGGTCAAACTCGCCCGTATCGAGATACTGCTGGACCAGAAGCAGTACACAATCGCGAAACCCGAAATCGATTCTATCCTGGCCAAGTATCCCAAAATGCCCATGGCCACATATTACAAGGCCGTGCTGGCGTCGGAGATGGGCGATGCCATGCGCGCCTGGGACGTGGCGCTGACCCTGCCAAAGGAATTCCTGGAACAATCGACCCCCGCCGGGATGGCGGTCGCGAAAATGGCGATGGATGCGGGACGTCCGGAGGTCGCGGCTCAGACGCTGGGCAGAGTGTTGGGCAAGGATGCGGGCAACCTGCCGGCGCGGCTTCAGCTCGCCTCTCTTTATCTCGATCAAGCCAACGGCAACTCCGCCCTCACCGTATTGGGGCCGGTCAAGGATTCGTCCGAGCCGAACACCGTGCGCTTGCTGGCGCGAACCTATGACTATCTGGACCGCAAGGCCGAAGCGCAAATGGTGCTCAACCGGCTTGGGCCAGGCGCCCAGCAAGACGCCCTGGTCGAGCATGCGCGCCGCGAACTGCTGGCGGGACGCACGGATGCGGCGATCAAGGAGCTGACGGAGGCGTCCGCCAAAGATCCCGGCGACCCCACCATTGCCGGAGCGCTGATCGGCGCGCTGGTCCAGGCGCGCCGGTTTCCGGAAGCCCTGGAGGTATCCGACCGGCTGGGCCGGGACGCACGGCGGCGCGCCATCGCGCAGGTCTATCGCGGCGATACACTGGTGCTTCAGCGCAAGCTGCCGGAGGCGAAAATCGCCTTCGACAAGGCGGTGGAACTGGAACCGAAAAATCCGCTCTTGCTGATATCCCGCGCGAATTTTTTCGCCGCGACCCAAAAATATGACGAGGCGGCCAAGGATTTGCGCGCCGTTTTGGCGTTCGATTCCAAGAACATCGCCGCGCGCGTTCGATTGGCCGAAATCGCCGCGCGGCAAGGCAAGGACCAGGAGGTTCGCAAATTGCTCGGCGAGGCGATTGCCTCGTCGCAGAATCCGGCGCCCAGGCTCGCCCTGGTCCGTTATCTGATGACGCGCAAGGACAATCAGGGCGCGCTCAAGGCCGCGGACGATCTTCTGCGCCTGCAGCCCTCCAGTATCGAAGGCGTTGCGATGCGCGGACAGATTCAGTCGGCGCTGGGCCAGAAGCAGGAAGCGGTGGCCAGCTTCCGCCGCTTGGTATCCCTGAACTCCAAGGCCCCCGAGCCGCGGTTGTTGCTGGGCGACGCGCTGTTCGCGGCGGGCGACCGCGCGGGCGCGCAGAGCGTGCTCGAGGATGCCTTCAAACTCAATCCCGACTCCGTCCTTGTGAAGAGCGCTCAAGTAAACCTTCAAATTTCACTCGGAAAGGCCGATGCCGCCGTGGACTTGGCCCGGGCCTTCCAGGCGTCTCATCCCGGTTCGGCGGCCGATATCCTGCTTGCCGATGCGCTGACCAAGGCAAAGCATGCCGATCAGGCCTCCGATATCCTGACCAGGAGCCTTGCCGCCAAACCCGATCAGTCCGTGCTCGCGCGATTGATGCAGGTCAAGCTCTCGATGAACGACAAGAAGGGCGCGGCCAATCTTCTGACCCAGTGGCTTGCCCGCAATCCCAACGATGTCCCAGTGCGGCACGCCTTGGCGGCGTACTTCATGGGCGAAAGGGACAATGCGGGCGCGCGCGCCCAGTATGAAACGATCCTCAAGCAGGATGCCGACAATGTCCTGGCGTTGAACAATCT
>CBHTTW010000110.1:0-7950 GCA_966096025.1 uncultured Alphaproteobacteria bacterium
ATCGGCGCCCTGGCGCTGGGTCGAAGGCACATTGGCGAAATAGCCGCGCCCGGCCAGGGTGCTGGCCAGCGCGACAATGTCATGGTCGCTGTCGGTGCGGAACAGGCTGATGCTCCAGTCCAGCTTGCCGCCCATCATATCCGTGCCGCCGCGCACACCGGCTTGATAGGAATGGGAAACCACCTGCGCCAGCGGTGGATCGGCCACCAGCGATCCTTCCAGCAGACAGGGCCGCAACGGATCGGCGCAATCCAGTTCCAGGGGCGTGGGCGCGCGATTGGCCTGCGAATAGCTGCCGAACAGGGAAATGCCGCCGGTGATTTTCCAGGTCAGGCCCGCCAGCGGATTGACATGGCCATAGCCATGCGTGCCGTTGAGCTCGGCGGCCAAGCCGCTGCGGTCGCGGGTGACGATATCGGCGGCATTGACGCGCAAGCCCGCGGTCAAGGTGAGGCTGTCGGTCAAATCCAGCACATCGACGATAAAGAAGCCGTAGTAGTCGGTGGTGGCGCCCATAGTGACCGGCGCATAACCGATATTGCCATTGGCGTGAATGACGCTGCCGGAACCCGCGAGTGTCGGGTCTGTCGCCACATTGAAATCGGGAAATATGCGTCCCAGCGTGCTGGTGGAGCGGAAGCCGATGGCGCTGCTATCGACGCTGAAACCTGCGGTGACGTAATTGGGCAGCCCGAACAAAGGTGCATTGCCGGTCACTTGCAGGGTGACGCCGCGGCTGCTGCTGTCGGTGAAGGTGCGGTCCACGGTGCCGTAAATCGCGCCGGGGGTGAAAGCGATGCTGGCATTGCTCTGGTCCAGAATGGCGAACTGATTGCGGAAATTCAGCGCCGCGGCGCCGGTAAAGGGAACAGGCCGCGGAAAGCCATCATCTTCCAGGCACAGGCGCCCGACAAAGGATGAGGAATTGGAGCAGCGTTCGAATTCCGCATCATTGCCGTCGACATGGCGCTGCTGCAGCGACCGGACATGGGCGCTCCCCTCGATCTGCCAATTCTCGTCCAGCCGCGTCTTGCCGTTCAGCGCCAGGCTGCCGATGGTGTTCCGCGTGGTTTGCGGAAAGGTATAGACCGACTTGCTGTTGCGTTGGATCAGGCCAAAGGGGGTCGGGCCGACGACGCCAAGACTGGTTGCCGCGCCTGACGCGACCAGGTGAATTTCGCTATTGCCGAAACGCCAGCCGGCATCGGCATAGAGCCGCGCGACATTGATTTGGGATTGAAAGCGCCAACCTTCATCGATCACGCCTTCGGCCGCGCCATAAAAGCTGAAGCCGCCGTCGTCCAAGCCCCATTGGGCCGTCGCCATGCCATGACCATAAGAACCGCCCTGCAAGGAGGCTTCCGCCCCTTGCCAGGTGAAGCCGTTCTTCATCGCCAGATTGACCGCGCCGCCCAGGGCGTTGAGGCCGAAGACAGGATTGCTGCTCCAAACCTCGGCGCGATCGATGGCGGTTTGCGGGATGGCATCCCAATTGACAGTGTCGCCGAACGCCTCGTTCAGCCTCACGCCGTTTTGATACACCGCCAATCCCTGCGGCGTGCCTTGCAGGGGCGAGGCGTCGAAACCGTGAAAGCGCAGATTTTGGAAAAGGCCGTTGCCCTGAACATCGCTGAGACTGACGCCGGCGGTCCGGGTTCCCAAAGCCGAAAGCAGCGATGCGCCATGCTGAGCGTTGATTTGATCGGCGCCGAGGCTTTGCAAGGCCCCGGGCACCTTTTCGGCGGACAGGCCGATATCGGAGCCGGGCAGGGTGCCGAACACCACGATATGCTCCGCCGCAGATATCTGTGCCAAGGCGGGTGCGGTCAACAAGCCCAGCGAGACAACGCCCCATTGGGCGATACGCGAAAGCAAAAGATTTTCCCCTTTTGGGAACCGATAAGGCAAAAGGCTTGCGCAATGCAAATCGGGTTCCCCGCTAAGCGGTTGAAAGCGTGGAAAATCGCTGCCGGTGCGATGTGAAAACTGACAACTTCACAAATCATTGCGGCGCGGGTTTCAAGTTGACGAGGCCCTTGTACAAGCGCAGGCTTTCCCGGCTGAGAGGACAGATTGCGGTTGCCGCAGTTGCTCTTTAAGGCGCCCAATACGCGATGGCGCGCACGCGCCGTTCAAGTCGCGATCGATCCGGTGGAGACCGGATATGCTGGCGCCGAGGATGCCGCGTGAGACCCGCTGGAATCCCGGCAGTGGTGAAGCCTGCAAACAGGGAGGTTCCAAAAATGGAAGAAACCCCACCGGATTGTGAGCCGGGCTTCGCCTGACGCGACAGCCAAGGCCCGGATTAAAGATCCGGGCCTCCGCCTACAATCCGAACGGAACAATGGGCGAAAAACCCATAAGAGCGTCCGGCTTGATACCGGATACAGAATGATACAGGCCTCGCCGGAAATCCGGCGGGGCCTGTTTCCTTTTGGGCGGGTTCGCCATGGAACTGTCTCAGTTGCAACAATTTGAAAGGATAAAAGGGGTTTTCTGAGTGGCGGAGCTGATTTAGAAGGGCATCCATGCAAAAAATCGCCGCGGTCGTTCTGCTTTCTGTTGCCTTTTTCGCCGGTTGCACCACATCCCGCTCCACCGCGCCGCTTAGAACCGCCAGCGAACAGTTGCTGCTTTCCGCCGCGGCCGACCGTGCCGCGGCCCAGCTGTCGCTGGGCATTCCCAAGGGCACGCGCATCTTCGTCGATACCCGCTACTTCCAGGGCTATGACGATGGCTATGCCATCGCCGCCATCCGCACCCAGATGCTGAAGAACGGCCTGATGGTGGTGGACGACCGGCTCCAGGCCGAAGCGGTGGTGCAAGTCTCATCGGGTGCCTTGTCCACCGACCAGAAATCGCTGCTGATCGGCGTGCCGCAATTGACCGTGCCCTATATTCCGGTGGGCAATTCGGTGACGGTGCCCGAAATCGCCTTGTTCAAGCAGGCGGAGGAAAAGGGCGTCGCCAAATTCGTCGCCACCGGTTACGACGCCAAGACCGGCAAGCTGCTGGCCACCACCGATGCGCGCTACGGCTTCTCGCACAACACCAATCACACGGTGCTGCTGTTTTTCTCATGGGCGTCAGGCGATGTGGTGCCGCCGGGGATCGACCAGAACTCTCTCTCATTCCAGACGCTGACCAGCATGCTGCCAGGTGCTACACAATAATGCTGTCTTACGGAAAGTACTGATATAGCCAGGTTTCGCTCAAGGTCTTGCCGTCCAGCCTCAGGAACAGGCGCAGATCGATCGGCCCATTGCCGTCCACCTTCAAGTCGAACAAGGCCCGCCAGCGGTCGGTGTCCACCACCTTCACGACATAGGCATTGTCGATTTCGCCGCGCGAGGCCGAGACCACCGGCGTCACGTCATAGCGCTGTTTCATCTGCATCAGCGGGCCGCCGGTGAAATCCACCACGAATTTGTGCTTGTCGCGCGGCCAGGGATTTTGTCCCGGTATGCCGCCGCGTCCCAGCCGGGTGCCCACCACCTTGGCGATGGATTCGGGATAGGCGGGTTCGTCATCCTGCCAGTAAAGGCGGTAGTCGAAAGACATGGTGTCGCCCTTGCCGGCGTCGCGATCGGGCCGCCAATAGGCCACGATATTGTCGTGGGTCTCGTCTTCGGTGGGGATCTCCACCAACTGCACCGCGCCGGCGCCCCAATTGCCCTTGGGCTCCACCCAGATTCCGGGACGCTTCTCATAAAAGGCGCCGTCGTCCTGATAGTTGGCGAAATCGCGGTCGCGCTGAACCAGGCCGAAGCCTTTGGGATTGGTGTCGGCGAAGCTGTTGGTCATCACCTGGGGCGGGTTGATCAACGGCCGCCAGATGCGCTCTCCCTTGCCGGTCCACAGCGCCAGCCCGTCATTGTCATGAATTTCCGGGCGCCAATCGGCGGCCTTGCGCCGCTCATTCTCGCCATACCAGTACATGCTGGTGAGAGGCGCGACCCCCAGCCGCGAAATACCGGCGCGGAAGAACAATTGGCAATGCACGTTCATCACCACGCTGCCCTTGTTGTCGGTGGTGTTTTTCATCGCGTCGAATTTGTAGGCGCCGGTGATGGAGGGGCCGTCCAGCAACGCATGGATGCTGATCACCGGTCCATTGGACTCCAGCCAGAATTCGGAAAAGCGGGGAAATTCCTCCGCCGTTGCACCCGCCGTGTTGATGGCGATGCCGCGCGCCGACGCGCCATACTGGGCTTCCTGTCCGCTGGAGCGGAAATAGCTCGCGCCCTGGAAAGCCAGCCAGTCGGTCGGCTTGCCGGGTCCATCCATAACCCGAAAGCCCGCAAAGCCCAGATTGGCCAGCGCCTTGGGATCGAGGCCGGTGGCGCCATAATCGAAATAGTCGGGGCCGTAGAGAATTTCGCGGGCTTTGCCGCTGTCTACTGTATGCAGTGTAACCGGCTCGTTGGAGTAGCGGCTCAAATGGAAAAAGGACACCGGATCGGCGGGCCATAGCGCGTGATCGGGCTTGAACTTGATCTTCTGGGCGGCGTCGAAATCCACCGTCTTGATGATCTCACTGGCGCGCTGTGGTGGCGCTTTATAGGGCTGTTTGGCGTTTTTTTGAGCGCGTTCCACCAGCCAGGCGAAGCTGAAGGTGCGCGGCGGTCCCAAGCGGACGCCGGAGGGAGCGGCGCTAGCGGCAAAAGCATGCGGTGGCACCATGCTGGCCGACAAGGCGGCCAGCAGCATGCGGCGATCCAGCTCTTTCATTTGGGGGAACTCATGGTTAGACCCTTTAAGGCGGGAATCATGGAGAAGTTAAGGCGGCGCCGCGCCGCGTGGTTCCGGGACGCGATTTGGGGATGAAACAATTCATCGCCGCGGAATTGCCACCGAACGATCCAGCTTTTCGCCGTATTGTCATGTTTCATTACCGATGTCGAACGGGCCGTTTTTATATTTTGGATTTTGCAAATGGATTCCCAGTCTCGCGCATTTGAGGCCCCGGCGGAAGCAACCCTCACCGGTACGCCGCTCCGCTGTCCTCGGGCAATGACCGTGCAACCGCTGGTCCCCTGGACTGTTAGCCGCCTTGTCGCGGCTTCCCTGCTGGCGCTGATTGCGGTGCCGGCTCAGCTGGCACCGGCCGTGATCAACCGCCGCCGTGACTGATATCGCGCCCCGGCGCTGGCTTTATCTGTTTGCCGTGCTCGCTTCCACCGTGGCGGCCGTCACGCAAATGGTCGGCGTGCTGCAATTCGACGGCTTCACCATCCGTGAAGCGAGCATCCTGGGCCTGTTCGCGATTCTCTTTGCCTGGATTGCTTCGTCCTTCTGGCTGTCGGTGTTCGGCGCCTGGGCCAGGTTCAACAAGATCGATTTGCTGCCGCTCAATCCACCGAGCGGCACTTCGGCGGCGCGCACCGCCATTCTGATGCCGGTTTACAACGAGGATGTCGGACGGGTTTTTTCCGGGGTCCGCGCCATATGGGAATCGGCCGGCCCCGATTTTGATTTCTACATCCTCAGCGACAGCACCAATCCGGCCAATTGGGTGGCCGAGGAGCTGGAATGGCAAAAACTTAAGCACGAGTTGGGCGAAGGCGCGCATATTTATTATCGCCATCGTCCCAAGAATACGGGGCGCAAATCCGGCAACATCCAGGACTTTTGCGAGAATTGGGGCCAGCTCTACGATTACATGGTCATCCTGGATGCCGACAGTCTGATGACCGGCAAGACTTTGACGCATCTGGTCGGCTTGATGGATGCCAATCCCCGCGCCGCCCTGATCCAGGCGCCGGCGCAACTGGTCGGCCGCCATTCGCTGTTCGCGCGCATCCAGCAATTTTCCTCTAGCCTTTACGGCCCCATCCACACGGCAGGCCTGGCCTTCCTGCAAGGTCCCGACGGCAATTACTGGGGCCATAACGCCATCATCCGGGTGCATGCCTTCATGCAGCATTGCGGCTTGCCGCGCCTGCCGGGCAAGCCGCCCTTCGGCGGTGAGATCATGAGCCATGACTTCATCGAGGCGGCGCTGCTGCGCCGGGCCGGATGGGATGTGTGGATGGCGCCCGATATCGGCGGCTCCTTCGAGGAACCGCCGCCCACCTTGCTGGACTATCTGATCCGCGACCGCCGCTGGTGCCAGGGCAATCTGCAGCATTTGCGGATTGTGTTTGCGCAAGGGCTTTCCTTGCCCAGCCGGCTGCATTTGGCGATGGGTATCATGAGCTATGTCTCATCGCCTTTGTGGCTGCTGCTGCTGATCGTTTCGATCGTCGATATGATGAGCTTCAAGGCGGCCGCCGGCTTTATCGGCCTTCAGCCCTCCTTGCCTTTTTATGTTTCGCACAGCGCCGAGCTGGTGATCCTGGTTCTGGCCACCCTGGTCCTGCTCTATGGCCCCAAACTGATGGCGGTGTTTGCGGTGCTGGAAAGTCCGGAAGCCACGCGCGCCCATGGCGGCATCGGCGCGGTGCTGGCCAGTGCCTTTTGGGAGTCCGTGTTCGCCACCCTTATCGCGCCGATCGTGATGCTGCAGCACAGCTGGTATGTGTTCAGCATCCTGATGGGCATGGCCACGGGATGGAATGCCCAAACCCGCACCGACCGCGCCTTGCCCTTGCTGCCGGTGGTCCGCAAATTCGCGCCCCATACAGTTATCGGCGTGGTGGCCACGGTGCTGCTGGCGGGCTATGCGCCGGACAGTTTCAATTGGTTTTTGCCGCTCTTGGCGGGACTGTGGCTGGCGATCCCCTTGGTCTTGGTCAGCAGCAGCCCGCTTTTGGGCGAGTGGCTGCGCAAGGACGGATTGTTCCTGGTGCCCAGCGAAACGCGGGGCTCCAAAGTGCTGGGACGGGCGCACGCCTTGGCCAAGAGCCACCAAGACGTGCCGGTACGGGCGGAGCTGGTTCTGGAGGACCCGCAGGTGCGCGAGCTGCACCTGGCCTTGCTGGCCGACATGGTGCTGCCGCCGGCCGATCCGCTGAAACTTTGGAGCCTGCGCGAACGGGTCCGCCGCGGCGGCACCGCCGCCCTCAGCCGCGACGACTGGTCGTTGCTTTTGTCGGACCCGGAAGGGTTGAAGGCCCTGAGCGTTCCCGCGCCCGCTTCCTCCTAGCCAAACCGCCACTTGCAGGCGCCGCCGATTTCCTCAATCGTCTGCGTAAAGTGGGAGGCCGGCATGCTTGGGAAGATTTTGACTGGGGTCTTTTTGCTGGCGCTCGCCGCGCCGGCCTTTGGCCAGACCGCGGTGGCAAATGTCACCATCGACACATCCAAACCCGGCATTGAGATCAGTCCTCATCTTTACGGCCAGTTCGCCGAACATTTGGGACGCGGCATTTATGAAGGCATCTGGGTGGGCGAGGCCAGTCCGATCCCCAACATCCGCGGCTATCGCAAGGATGTGGTGGAGGCGCTGAAAAAAATTCACGTCCCCAATGTGCGCTGGCCGGGCGGCTGTTTCGGTGATCTCTATGATTGGCGCGACGGCATCGGTCCGCGCGCCAGGCGGCCCGTTCGCGTCAATGTCCATTGGGGCGGCGTTACCGAGGACAATAGTTTCGGCACGCATGAATTCATGAACTTTGCCGAACTGATCGGCGCCGAGGCCTATGTTTCGCTCAATGTCGGCTCGCTGACGCCTTATGACAGCGCGCAATGGCTGGAATACATGACCTCGGACAGCCAATCGTCGCTGGCCAATGAGCGGCGCAAGAACGGTCGCGCCGAGCCGTGGAAGGTTCGGTTCATCGGCATCGGCAACGAGACTTGGGGCTGCGGCGGCAATATGCGCCCCGGCTATGCCGCCGACATCAATCGCCGCTATGCCACTTTTGCCAACACGCCGCGCGAAATGGGCTCGCTCAAGATCGCCAGCGGCAGCCATGACGACAATTACGATTTTGCCGAGACCATGATGCGCGACGGCGGCCGGTTCGACGGCCTCAGCGTGCATTATTATACGGTGCCGCGCATTTT